>JAYRIK010000183.1:0-5773 GCA_041906865.1 Candidatus Auribacterota bacterium | reverse complement strand
GATAGGAGAATTTCAAAAAAAGTACAGTGGAAACTTTTGCTTGGTTGAAGGAGTGTTTAGCCCAGAGAATCATGGCCACCTGGGAATGTGGAGTGGTACAATTGAAAATATTCGTAGATTTGAAGTGTGGAAAGATATTGAGGGGAAATCCGAAAAATGATAGGAGATAGATTAATAAAACTTTTATTTTTCGCATGACGCAGTACTTAATAACGCACAACTATACTTTTGGTTGTTGTTGCGTCACGCAATGAATAGCACCGAGACCTACAACCAAATCCTCACAGCGAATGCCAATGATTTTTCGGGTTGGAAAAGCTTTCTCTAGAATTTTTAAAACCTTTTCGTCATTAGAGTGACCAAAGATAGGGGCTAGAACGACATTATTGGCAATATAGAAATTGGCATAACTTGCCGGAAGACGATCTGCCTCATAACTGATTTCTTCTGGCATGGGGAAGGGAATGACATTGAGTTTTTTCCCGCTTTCAGTTTTACCTGATAGAAGGCGTTTATAATTGTCTTGAAGAAGTTGATAATTTTCATCAGACGGATTTTCTTCAACAGCACAAATGACAGTATCGGGGCTTACAAAGCGGACAATGTCATCGATATGTCCATCTGTGTCATCTCCTACGATGCCTTCACCCAGCCATATGACATGAGTAACGCCCAAATAATCTTTTAGAGCATTCTCAATGCCCATTTTATCCAGATGAGGATTGCGAGTAGGGGTGAGCAAACATTGTTCTGTCGTGAGAACAGTTCCGGATCCATTGACATCAATGGATCCACCTTCTAGAACAAGCCCTGGCTCAAAGACGGGAACTTTCAAAAGAGGGGAAATATGTTTTGGAACGCTCGTATCTTCCATTAACTCTTCATATTTGCCCCCCCAGGCATTGAATATCCAATGATTAAAGGCTAATTCTTTTTTACCGTTTTTTTCTTTGAGTAGAAAATTGGGACCATAATCACGAATCCATGCATCGACAGTTTCAATTTGATGGATGAAGAGATTTTGATGATTAATTTTTTTGGGTTTTAATTTTTTTTGAACTTTTTTCTCAGTTTCCTCGTCATTGACTAATAGGAAAACTTTTTCATGGGGGGTAAGTGCTTCAATCATTTGAGCATAAATTTCTTCGACTTGCTTAATTTGTTCGGGCCATGTAATAGGGTCTTTAGGCCATGAAAGCCAAGTGCCTTCATGAGCTTCCCATTCTGCAGGCATGTAATAGCCGAGAGAAGCAGGCGTAACCTGTGAAGAGGACTTATTTTTTAAAGTGGGACTTTTATTCATAAAATAAAATCAGATCTATTTATTTTTTAATTTAAAAAGTTTATCAGAATCAATAAATCTATTTTTTAACTTATCGTATTCATCAATTCTTCTGTCTCTTAAAAAGGGCCATCCATGTCGTGTAGCTTCAATTCTGTTTAAATCACAAGGTACAATCAAAATCTCTTCTTTCTTTTGATCTGCTTCTTTAAGAACAACGCCAAAAGGATCTGAGACAAAAGAAGAACCCCAAAAAGTTAATGCATCTTCCACTCCGATACGATTCACACTGGCAACAAAGACGCCATTGGCAATGGCATGAGATCGCTGAATGGTTTGCCAGGCCTCACGTTGGGTTTTTGCAACTTCATGTTTTTCAGTTTTATGAAAACCAATGGCTGTGGGGTAAAAAAGAATTTGTGCTCCTTGCAAAGCTGTTAAACGAGCCGCTTCTGGAAACCATTGATCCCAACAAATGAGAACTCCAATGTTTGCATATTTTGTCTGAAAAGTTCTAAAGCCAAGATCTCCAGGAGCAAAATAAAATTTTTCATAAAAGCAGGGATCATCTGGGATATGCATTTTTCGATACGAGCCTAGAAGTTCTCCATCCGCATCAATCACTGTAGCCGTATTATGATAAATTCCAGAAGCCCTTTTTTCAAAAAGGGAAGCAATGATCACTACTTTATTTTTACGAGCAACTTTGCTCAAAACCTCTATTGTTGTGCCTGGGATCGTTTCTGCTAGTTGAAAATATTTTGCATCTTCAGCTTGGGGGAAATAAAGGGTTTTGAAAAGCTCCTGAAGACAAATAATTTGGGCTCCCTGCTTTGCGGCTTCTTCTATTTTACTAATCGTATCGTCTAAATTTTTTTTGGGATTTTTATCAGCTTTAAGCTGAATCAGGCCTAGAGTCACTTCTGAATTTTTTGATTTCGTTTTTGAGGTCATGGATAGCTCTCAGGTTATTTCCCTAATTTACTTGAGCAAGAGATGTGCGTAGTTCAGGATAGCGTTTTTGAGCAAACGCAAAAGATCCAAATAAAAGTGTGACGTAGAAGAAATCTCCTAAAAGTGTATTTCGAAAAAAGGGAATAGCTGCTGTGTAGCACATCCAAAGACCATTAAAATTCTTAGGATAAAGGTGGTCTACAAGCCAAACTCCAAAATTGGTGACGATGAAAAACAAAACAGAACTTGTCAGAGTTGCTAGTACAATTGGGAGTACTTTGACTTGATGTTTCAAAAAGTGGCCGATTAAAACAGTTAAAAGAAAGCAAAAATAGACAGCAATCAGTTGAGAGTGAAATCCAAGAAAAAGATCACTGAGTAAAAGGGCAAGAATAGGGACTAAAAAAGAAAAACGTTTTTCTAAAGAGACGCCTGCAAAAAGAGCAATAGCGGTTAAAGGCGTCATATTATCAGGATGAGGCAATAATCTTGAGAAGGCTGCGACCAAAATCATTCCTACGATGACAGAAAATCTTTTGCTGAACATAAAATGCTCCTTTTCCAATTTATCTATACATTATGCATTGGATTGAATGCTCACGTCAATTGCTTTACCCGAATTTTGCTCAAAGATTTTTTTAAGCGGGTCCTGTTGCTCGGCAGCCCCACCGTCCTCGTTTCAAAACTGCGGGCGGCGGGGCTCCCCGCCTCGCATCACCCGCTTCTAGGTTGTTTTCCGCAAGAACTACATCAATGGCTTTGCATTTTCATAAAATTCAAAGCAGAACCTGCTTTGAACCATTCAATTTGCTCAGAAGTGAGGGAATGAACAAGCTCAATTTTTTCTTCTTTTCCGTCTGCCTGATGCAAAATAGCAATGACATTCTTTTTAGGAGAAAGTTTAGAAAGATCTGTAATACTTAGTTTTGTTCCTTCCAAAATTTTGTCATAGTCTTGAGTTTTTGAAAATCGGAAAGGTAGGATTCCCTGTTTTTTAAGATTGGTTTCATGAAGTCGAGCAAAGCTTTTAGCGATAACGACCTTACATCCTAAATAACGAGGGGACATCGCTGCATGTTCTCGACTGCTTCCTTCTCCATAATTTTCATCCCCAATCGCAACCCAACCCAGACCTTTTTCTTTATAATGACGTGCAATGGCAGAGAAATTCTTAGTCTGATTGTCCAAAGCGTCTTTGCCTTGACCTGTTTGTCCTGTGAAACTATTGATTGCACCTAAAAACATGTTGTCGCTGATTTTGTCCAAATGTCCTCGATATTTAAGCCAGCTTCCTGCTGGAGAAATATGATCTGTGGTACATTTTCCTTTGGCTTTCAAAAGGACAGGAAGTTTTTCAAAGTCTTTCCCATTCCATTGAGGAAATGGACTCAAGCGTTGCAAGCGTTCACTCGATACAGGAATTAAAACATTTATTTTTTCTCTTTCTTGCATAGACATTGCTTCAATATATCCAGAAGTTCCTGCTAGAAATCCTTTTGCTGGAAGTTCTGGAGCAGAAGGAGGCGATAATTTAATTTTTCGTCCATCCATTGTTGTGATTGTATCTTTCAGAGGGTTAAATTTCAAACTGCCAGCCAATGCAAAGGCGGTCACAATTTCTGGACTACCAATAAAGGCTAGAGTTTGTGGGTTACTATCATTTCTGCCTTGAAAATTTCGATTAAACGAAGTGACAATAGAATTTTGCACACCTGGTTTTATATCTTCTCTTTTCCATTGGCCAATACAGGGGCCACAAGCATTAGCTAGAACGGTTCCCCCAATATCTGTCAGAGTGGCTAATTGCCCATCTCTTTCAATCGTGTTACGAATCTGATCAGATCCTGGCGTAATTAGAAAATAACATTGGGCCTTGATCCCTGCTTTCTTAGCCTGTTTAGCAACAGCAGCAGCCCGCCCAATGTCTTCGTAAGAAGAATTGGTACAACTTCCAATGAGGGCTGCAGACAATTTTTCAGGATACGCTTTTGTTTCAACATCTTTAGCCATTTCAGAGATGGGTCTGGCCACATCAGGAGAATGGGGTCCCACCACATGCGGCTCAAGAGTTGATAAATCAATTTCAATTACTTGATCAAAAAATTTGTGAGGATCTTTTTCAACTTCTGGATCTGCTTTTAAATGCTCAAGATTGGCTTGAGCATATTCAGCAACTTTTGATCTATTTGTTGCTTTAAGATAGGCACAAATTCTTTCATCAAAGGGAAAAACAGAAGTGGTGGCTCCTAATTCGGCTCCCATATTGGTAATGGTCCCTTTTCCTGTAGCACTGATAGAGCTTGTTCCAGGTCCAAAGTACTCAATAATCTTATCCGTCCCGCCTGCAGTTGTTAGAATGCCACAAAGTTTAAGAATGACATCTTTAGAAGATGTCCAGCCATTGAGTTTGCCTTTGAGGTGAACTCCCACTAGTTTTGGACATTTGACTTCCCACGGCAACCCTGCCATGACGTCCGCTGCATCAGCTCCACCTACTCCGATGGCGATCATTCCTAACCCTCCAGCATTCGGTGTATGAGAATCCGTTCCAATCATGAGTCCACCTGGGAAAGCATAATTCTCGAAAACGACTTGATGAATAATTCCAGCGCCAGGTTCCCAAAATCCAATACCATACTTTTGAGAAGCACTTCTCAAAAAATCATAAACTTCTTGATTAACCTTAAGGGCTTGTTGCATATCTTGATCAGCACCAATACGCGCTTGAATCAAATGATCACAATGAACGGTGGAAGGGCAGGCGACACTTTTCTTTTCAGCCATCATAAATTGAAGAATGGCCATTTGAGCCGTGGCATCTTGCATGGCCACGCGATCAGGTCTTAGAGAGAGATAACTTTCCCATCGTTTAAATTCTTGCGTGGGTAAGTCTATGGCATGTGAAGCTAAAATTTTTTCAGTCAGGGTTAAAGGCCTGCCAAATTTTTTTCGAGCAGCTGAAACTTTTATTCCTAAATTTTTGTAAAAACTTGAAAGTCCATCTTGTGATTCCATTATTTGTCTCCTTACATTTGATCAAGTGCGGCAAGAATATCATGAACTTTTGACTTTATGCAATGGGGAAGGAGGTATGATTTTGAGAAAATAAGGTTGCTATATATCGGACGTTAGTTTTTAATCCTTGCTTTTAGATCGTTTTCTGAGAAAATTTTTTATCGAAGGAATTGATTCTTAAAACTTAATGGAGAAAATTATGGGAGACGCACATACACATATATTGTTTCTTTTGCGGTGGATTCATTATATTGCGGGGATTACCTGGATTGGGCATCTTTATTTTTTTAATTTTGTAAATGTTCCCTTTGCCAAGACAATGGATGCAGAAACGAAAAAGAAAGTAGTTCCTCAACTTGCTCCCAGAGCTCTTTTTTGGTTCAGATGGGGTGCTATGGGCACATTTGTGACAGGCGTACTTTATATCATCTGGAAAATATTTATCCTAACGGATGCTGGTTTTACAGGTACGGGAGGTCTTTTTACTTCTACATGGGGTCAATGGATCTCATTCGGAGGTCT
>JAYRIK010000182.1:0-1505 GCA_041906865.1 Candidatus Auribacterota bacterium | reverse complement strand
TGATCAGTTATTATTTTAAAAGTAAAAAAGGTCTTTACAGATTTTGCTTACAAGAAATAGCGACGACTCGATTAAATTTTGTACAAAAACTTCTTGAGCCTCCCATGTCTCTAGCGGAGTTTCAAATTCGACTTAAAATTTTTGCTGAAAACTTCTTTCAGCTTTTTCTTGAAGATCGAGATTTGGGTTTGATTATCATCCGAGAATACGATCGAATGAATTCACCTGCTGAAAAAGTCTTTAAGCAAAGTTTTTTGGGAATCATTGAATCCATTATTCATTTTTTTTCTTTGGCACAGTCTCAACAGCTCATCAATAATCAGTCAGATCCCTTTATTTTGGGACAAATTTTTTTTAGTAGTCTTACGGGGCAGTTGCGGATGGATCATATAACTGAGAAAGCCTATGGAAAAAGTATTCGCAGTAATGAATTGAGAAATCAATTTATTATACACTTAGTAAACATGATGTCTTAATCCCTAGAGGAGGGGTCTATGAATTCTTATAAATACGTTGTTGTTTTAAATTTACTTTTAGTATTGTTTCCAGTTCTGGCAGCTCAAAAAGAGCAGTGGGTTTTTCGTTCTCAATATGATCAATTCAAACTCATTAAAAATGAAAATAAATTTACGCTAGATGGTGCTGAAATTCAGGGAGATTTGATCAAACGCTTTCTACCCTTATTTGAAACTCCCATTGTGGGAGAGTGTCCATCAGCTTTAACGCATCCTGATTTGGAAGTGAAAATAATTAATGAAGAAAATAAAAAGGAAAAGAAGGAACATACCAATGACAGATCATTTTATTTGGCTGCGAAACAAATCAAAGAAGGTGATCATTGTGGCGACTTAGATGGTGAAGGACTGTACTATTTACCACTTCATCGTTCTTGGTTTACGGGCCCTCAGGAAGGGCACATTGATGTAGGTGATCAAATTACTATTGAAAAAGAGGGAACCCTATTCGGTGAATTTGTTCGTAGTAAAGGTGAGTGGAAAAATAAAAACGAGTCTTTTTTTACCAATTGGGATCTTTTTAATCAATTTATAGAAACTTTGAGTAAGTACGATATTTCAGGGAGGTTGCATCCTCTTGCTACTCAAAATAAATCCGAATTTCAGGTGAAGACCAATGGAAAGACTTATCGTTTTTTTCAAATGAGTGATAATTTATGGGCCCTTCAACGACCTGATAAAGAATGGTTGTTTGCCTCACCTTCGTTTTCTTTTCTGTTAGATATGTCGTCAAAAATGTGGAAAGATCGTTATTCAGATGCCTTGTCAATTATCAAAGATGATACCAAAACATCAGATGAGCGGGTTCGAGCTGTTCAAAAATTAGGAGTGGCTTGGTCCCCTTCAATTAAAATGGTTTTTCATTCGATCTTATTGAATTCAGATGAAGATTCTCATCTAAAAAAAGAAATAGTGTTGTCAATGAAGCAAAAGCCCACTCTTGAAAATTTTGGTGTGTTAATTAAAGCCCTCAAAAAAACCCAAGATGCG
>JAYRIK010000181.1:0-1735 GCA_041906865.1 Candidatus Auribacterota bacterium | reverse complement strand
TTGTAGCAATGACTTCTCCCGCCTGAACACTGGGTTCCGCCCGAACGACACCATTTTCAAATTTTACAGATTTAAAAAGTAAATTGGTTAATAATCCAATTGCCTGGGGCGGGGTATAGTTATCTTCATATAACCTTGCAATGGAAGCTCCCTTTTCTTCTAAAGTGAGTCGCGCTGATGTGGCTACTCGCTCTTTATTTCGCACATCCACACCTATTTCAGGATTTGCAGCCAATTGAGCTTTAAATTTAATTTTTAAATCTCCATAAAGTCTTGCAGCTATACCATAATCCGAAGCAGAAACCGCAGCCGTATAAAGCTCATCCACCATACGTTTGGCTTGATTTAAATCGTCCAAAGCAAAAGTAATTTCTAATGCTGCCAAAACTTTTCCTAAATTTTCAATCGTCACATCACTCGAAGCCAAACGATCAAATAAAATTTGTGCTTTTTCTACATCCACATCCACGCTCAAATTTTTCAAAGCTGCCGTCAGCCATTGATTTCTCAAAGCTGTTTGAGCATTTGAAACATTTGGGGGAGTTTCAAACACAGAAAAGGCAATAACACCCTGACTTGAATCCATGGATCCCGAAACAGCTCCTCCTCGGGTTGCGACAAGGCCTCGTGATACAGCACGAGCCTGAATATTTTCTGGCGCCTTTTCTCCCTGACTCAAAATCACAACACTTTCACGGCGACTGATTTTCCCGTCTGTTCCTTTTACTTCATAGGAAATAGGCATTTCTACATAAGTAATTCCATTCTCAACCTTCAACCGCGGTGGTGAAATCCAAACTTGTCCATCTCCTAGCTTTCCTCTTAAAGCTGTAAGGTCCTGATAAGCCTTCAACAAAGCCAACTGTAAAGTTAAAGGAGCTTGTCCCTTTTGATAAAAAGGTTCTAGCGCCATTCGAAGAATAGAAAAAAGTTCTCTCATGCTGCGACTGCGTCCATCTGAGAACGAATCTTTAGCTGTGGTTAAAGGAACTTGAACCGCCAAAACACTCCCCTGGCTTAACCATTGATCCAGAGGAGACAATTCATTCATTAAAATTGAAAAATACGGCGTTGGAAGATTTTTCTGAGTTACTTTGGGTGTAATAATAAAAAAACTAATATCTTTTTCTTTTAAAGCCTTTGCAATTCCTTGCGTGTGAAATCCCCCCGTCACAAGCATCATCAAAGAAACCTTCTTTTCCTCCATCCCTTGAAGAGAAGCATTCAGCATCGCTTGATCTCTTTGTAATGCAAATTCATAAAAATCTTTAAACAAACCTTCCACTTGTCCCAAATTCTTCAAGTCTTCAGGAAACACCAAAGAAATTTGTTGACCATCTGCCATTTTAGCTAAAGGAGAAACAATTTTGTCCCATTCAAATTCATCTGAATGTTTCTGAAAATATTCAAACTCTGAGTTTGAAATACGGAAATGACAAAGTCGAGCAATTACACTTAACTTTATATCAATCGCATTCAATTCTTTCTCTTCAGCACTTTGGAGCAACTTTTCCTTCAAACCATTTGTTAATCCTTCTATCTCATGGAAAAGCTCTGGCTCCAAAATTTCTTTCACGTGATAAATATAGTTGTGATAAATAGCCACTTGAGGAAAGTTTTTAATATCGATATTTCTTTCTTTTACAAGACCAAACAAGAATTCGTAATATTTCCAGGCCGAAAGTCGATTGGTTTTAAAAAGAAGGGTTTGAGAAAGCAATTGTCCTGAAACTTC
>JAYRIK010000180.1:0-2186 GCA_041906865.1 Candidatus Auribacterota bacterium | reverse complement strand
TCCAAAGAGAGAAAAGCAGACCACTTAAAAAAAATAAAGGAATAATGCAAAATCCCCAAATCCAATTTTGAGCTACAGGATTGAAGCTTAAAAGGAAATTAGCTGTATATCTTCCAGACCATGATTGGTAGTTTAACAATTGAGCAGTTAAAATACCATGATTTTTAACAGTAACAGCGTAGTTAAAATCGTCTGTGGAGGGGAAAGAATAATAAGCAGCATAAAAGTAAGGAAGAACACTTAAGGTTAAAATTGCTAAACCCAAATAAAGATAATTAGGTGAGCGGGTTTCGTTACCAGATTTTTCTGTACTCATAACAGTTCCAATGTATGAAATGGCTCCTCATTAAACGGTATCCATGTTTTTGAAAGAGACTTTGTCCTTTAAAATTTTTACTATGTATTTCTACCCGAGCATAATGTCCCCCCATTTTTTTTATCCAATCTTCAGCAGTTTCAATGAGATGAGAGGCTAGTTTCATTCGTCTGTGTTCAGGTAGTATGTAATGATTTAAAAATTCACCAAAATGATGTTGTTCTTCATCTTTTTTAATTAATAGGAGGGAGTGTCCAGCCAATTCATTTTGAAGGTCTTCAATGACAATCAGTTTTTGATGGGGATTATGTAAAGAGGTGAGTAACATTTCTTTGGTGGATTCAAAATTAAAGGAGGGGAGGATTTCTCGGGCCAAATGAGGATTATGAGAAAGTTCTGGAACTGTTTCCAAAATAGTTTCCATGCATCGACCAACGATGAGATCGATTTCTGCTGTGTTGTGATAGTCACCCTCTCTAATACGGAATTTCATAAAAGTTAATTCTCAGAAAAATTAAAATAAAAAAGAACATAATTGAATAAGTGCATATGTCAAAAAATTTCAAAAAATTCATCGAATCATGAAAAATAAAATTAAAAACTCAATTTCTTTTTTAAGGCATCAAGAGCTTTCTTTCCCGTTTCTTGAAGTTTCTCCTTAGCTGCTGCTCCCTGACTGTTCTTGTTGCCGCTGACTTTCTCTTCTGCAATTTTTTTGGTTTTATCCATTTCTTGATTGAGTTTATCTAGCTCCTGGGTAGCTTGGTTTTTAACGCGATCAAATTCACCCATGAGTTTTTGTTTTTCTTTCCCTACTCTTTCTTCAACGAGGGTTTTAATTTTATTACGAACTTCATTTATTTTATTCTGAATTTGTTTCTGAAAACTTTGAGCCAACTCATCTCCTAAGTTAGATCTTATATTGAGTTTGAGATGATCCCAGGGGCCTAAGGCTTGAGCTTCAAGAGAAATTGATGGGATAGATTTGATGGCTTGGGAAAGGACTTCTTCAATTATTTGAGAGTTAGATTTAACTTCATATTGGATATTTTTAAAAATATTATTGAGTGTTATTTTAATTTCTCCTTGGGTATAGACAGCTTTGAGATGGCTTTCACCTTGAGATTTATTAATGGCAAATGTAATGTCGTTGGAGTGAGCTAAAGACCATGGAGAAGTAGGGTAGCTTTTTATTTGAGCATCTAAAGAGTCTTTGGGTGTTTCAGTTCTGTGATCCATTTCCAGGTAAGCTTTAAACCCAAAGACCTCTTGCTGAGGAAAATCCCCTTTTAAGGTCAGGGTTGTGGGAAAACTAATTTGCGAGGGATGAGAAGTTAAATCTTTAAGTTCACCTGACAGGGCTCCATATTTTCCCTCGGGTCCAGGTTCTGATGAAATGGCTGCTTTTTTAAGCCAAAATACAGGATAACCTGTGGAAATTGGGAAATGATAGTTTTTGCCACTTCCTCGGGAGTGAGGAACTAAGGGTTCATTTTCCTTTTCTTTATTTGCGGCTTCAGAGGTAGTTTTCTTAGCGGGCATATATTCTTGAGCGAGAGCCCAATATTTTTGTATGTACACAAGTTTTTCGGCGAACATACGTCCAAATAGTTTCTTTGAAAAATCAGCTAAGTCCATTTTAGGAATTTTTAGTCTTTGTTCCAACGCAGCTAAATCCTCCTTCATAATTTGATCCAAACCCTTTAAGCTCTCTTGGAATACTTTGATGTCTTGATTGAGTGAAGTTCCCGTTTCACTTACATTTTTAAGTTTTTGATCCACCTCTTTAACCAAAGATTGGATTTGTTTGATGGAGTCAGCAAACTTAATAGGATCATGGGTGTCGATCTTGATTTCTTTAATACGAGTT
>JAYRIK010000179.1:0-7018 GCA_041906865.1 Candidatus Auribacterota bacterium | reverse complement strand
TATAAGAAAAAATTCGACTTACCTCATTGACTCCGGTGATTACTGCATCAATGACGATCCCTTGAGCATCATTTAAAAGTGCAAAAGCCAAGGGAATGAATTGATCGCCTGATCTGATTCGACCAATCACATAAGCGCCTTTGTTACGAAAGAAAACGGGTTTTAGAATTTCAATAGAATCAATTTTTTGACCTGGCAATAGTTTTGCAAAATCCTGGTCTAAAAGTTTTGCTGCCAAACCACAATCCCGTTCAAGATTTTGATAAGGAATATCAAATGAAACTTTTTGAAAAATATGCTCAACCAAATTTTGCGTTGTTCCCCAATCTTTATAAGTATTATATGGGGATGCTGTTTTGATTGAACTTCTAGCAACTACGCCATCATCAGAATACTCGACTGAAACTCCATTTTTTGAAAATAATCGACGCTGAGCGGAATAAAAAAATGTAAGTGCTAAATCATCATCATAGCGGTCATGAATAGCCCTAAGAAATCTCTCTTTCATTTCCGCCCAATTAGCTGGATCGTATATTTGATCTCCTAATATCGACTTTAGACTGGCTTCTACACGATCTATTGCTGCTCTATAAAGACGTATTCTCTCTTTTCCATCTTGAAGTGCTTCATGCCATTGACATTTTTCAAATCTCTCTTTAGCTTTATTTGTAATAGCATTAAATTCTGCATAATACGCATCAAAAGCGTGAACTATCGAAAGCGTAGCTCGTGCTGCAGGTCTTAATTCTTGAAGGGTTCGTTCGGCTTTCTCATGATCTTTTAGAAGAGTGGCCAATTGATGTTGCATCTCTTCTAAGTATTTCCCCTGAAGAGATCCTATATCAACACCTGCAACTTCTGATGTTTGATTGTTTGAATCATGAGATTCTCGAATGGCTCTTTTAATGTATTCAACAATGTCTAATCCCTCTGATGCGCTGGCTGCTTGAAATCGCTTTAAATCTTCACGGACTTTTGCTCGTACAATGCTGTTAATGAGACGGTCTAATTTTGCTTGTTCAATTTTTAAATCCTTTACCACTTGCCAGCTACTTCGAGGATCAGACGTTCTATTCTTTTGTTGCCATATTTTTCTAGCCATTTCAACTTGAATCCAAAGAGCTAGACTTTCCGGATCCTCGTCCAGCAAATATTCTAAAAGTTTTTCTCCTATGAACTGAGTCGAATCGGATGCTGTTTCATTGTAATGGCCATAGCTTGCCCCATTTTCATCTTTTGCAACTTCAACCTGTCCTTTAATCACTCGCATGATTGTGGGTTTTTCTTCGCTTCCTTCAAAAGCCGTTCGTGTTTCTTCACTTAATAAGTTTTGATAAGTTTCTGTTCTCATGAATTGTCCCAATCGACCCTTTAAATCATTGCCTGTTGCATTTTTTGCTTCAGCAATGGTAAATGTGATGGCAGGCTTGCTTCCAGCTTGAGCAAGAACTACATCAGCTTGAATGCCTGTGTCTTCAGCAATAGAGCCATAACGAGACAAAGCAATATTGCCTCCGGTGTCTTCAAAGGTGGGGGCAAATGACCCAAATCC
This sequence comes from Candidatus Auribacterota bacterium, assembly GCA_041906865.1. GTDB lineage: Bacteria > Auribacterota > JACPWU01 > JACPWU01 > JACPWU01 > CAZXEQ01. The sequence continues at coordinate 5,466 of JAYRIK010000179.1, read as the reverse complement.
AGGAGTGATTTTAGAAAGTAAATCATCTATTTGGTTAATCATTCCCGTATCTGCAATTAATCTTGTTCTTGCTCGAGTTAAAATTTCCATGGCTCCATATGCCATGTCATCATCTAAAAATCTTCCTTTTAATTTCTGAATGGCTTTAACCAAACTCACGGGATCGACTTCTTCAACCAATGATGCCCGTTGAATTATTTCAAAGTTTGATTTTATAGAGGTTTCTGAGGAATTTCCCTTGTCTTCCTGAGCTGTTAAAAATATTTCCAACCCTGCGCAATCTATTAATTGTTGCAGTTCTGGACTGGGGTTTTTAATTTTGGATGCGTTAGCGTAAGCACGCATTAAAGCACTTCTTGCTTCTGATAAATTTTCTCCTCTTTCAAATTTCAAATGCAATATAACATGTTTTGCTATTTTAATGGTTTCCACTGAACGAGGCGATGAACTGAATAATACTTCGTAAATCAGCAGATCGAACATTCTTGTTATAAGACTTGCATTGCCTCTACATGACATAATGTATGACATCGCCAGATCTGATTTTGTTTTTGAGTCAAGAATCTCATCAAAAATAAGTTCTCGAAAATGCTCTATAAATTCTGCTTGAGATTCGATTAAATCAATATAAATCTTTTCTACTTTCCCATGAATACCAGGACGTTTTTTATCACAAATATTGCTGACTTCATCATGTGAGTCCCATGCATTTTGCGCCTGGCTGATCGATCTCAAATATTCATGCTCCAAATGATCTTCTATAACATCAGTAGCAAAAATTTCATTATTTTGACTAAAAGCAATTTCTAAAATCTTTTCTGGAATATATAAGCGTCCGCCTCGTTTCGAACTAAAATGTCCACTGTAAGGCATGCCTCGCAAAACAACCACACCATATTTAACAATGTCTGAATATGTTTTGGTGAGTCTTACTACAGCTGTTTTAATTTTTTGTTCAGCTTCAGGGTTTACCTTTAATTTCCCTGTTTTCCCTTCTTCTGTTTTTCCTTGTATAAAACGAAAATCTTCTTCAGAGGGATCAGACAAAATACGCTTAATTTCTTCATCAATTTGTTTATCTGTTGCTTCGTTGAGATAGGCAGAAGGAACTTTGGAAGACAGATCAGGTCCTAGGTCGGGAGAAGTTTGAGAAATGTCTGCTTGTTTAGATTTAGAAAATATTAAAACAGATCTTAATTTTTCTTCTCTATTGGAAGAAGCAACAACATCGGAGCCATTGTGTTTTAAGAACACCCCTTCTTCGTTTTCTACCAAAATAGCTCGTTCTATGCCTTCTTTTCTTAAAAGCTTCAGAGCATCGTGAATGCTGGCACCAGACGTTCCAGTTTTCCCGGAAATGATAACATTAACAACCTGTCCATCTTTATTAATTCCCATAAAATGGTAGGGACAAACATTCGGTAGTAAACAGATAAAAAGTTTGCCATTTGCAATAGTATATTGACCAGGACTAACCACTTGAGAAGGATTTCCAACTTTTACATAATCGCTTTCATTTAAAAGAGCTCTCTGGAAATTTTCAGGATTTATACCATCTATTTTTAAATCTAAAGCAATTGGTTCCCCATTTAACGCCTTTCTCATTAAATGATGTTTTCGATCCAAAATCATTTCCTTCTTTCCTACGCAAAAATCAGCTGTTCTGGGAAATTTGAATAAATTTTCTGAGTTTTCATGTTCTTTGGAAACGATTCCTTCATCCCAAGGTAATACACCTAAACCATAAGTTGTATAGGCTACGGAATCTGTTATTTCTTGAAGTTCCCCAGTCCTTTCATTTATTCTAAAAACTTTTCCATGTCGATAAGAGAGTAATTCTATTCTTACAGAATGATCTTTATAGACAACAAGAGAGGTATAACTGCGAGCTAAATTTGCACTGGCCACGTGGACCAGTCTTCCCCGTCTCCATGATACAAATCGACTTCCTACAAGAAGGTTTCTATTGCCTGCTACAGTTAAAGGTTCTTCATCGGGATGTTCTTCTTTGAATCTTTCTAGATGCTTCTCTACAGTCAAAGCATGAGAGGCTGTTTGAATATGTATATTAATTTTCCTTGGGGTAATTACCTGAATGCCTATATCAACAGCTTCTTGGCTACCGTCAAATTTTATTTTCTGAGCTGAAACAGAAATAGGCTCGATCGTAGGCTCTGGAATAAATCGAGGTTTCTGAGTGGATGGTGCAGATCCTGCCTTGCGTCTTCCTGTACTCATCGTTGTCGCTTGTAAAACATATTCACCTCTGGACTCAACCCATATCCAATGACTTTCTCCGTATAATTCTTTATGAGGCCCTGTTTCCAAATAGCTCTCCAGCCTCATCATTAAACGACCTTCTACAACTGAAAAAACAGCAAAAACTTCTTTCAAATTTGACCCTATCCTCATTCCCATTCCTCTGTCTCCAATACTTTCTCCATTGGGCAATGGAAAAGCTGCTGGTAACTTTCCTGAGGAGAGAATTGAACCTGAGATTTTTGAGAGATTGACTCTTAAAGTGTTAGGTTCATGTTTTTCTTTCCATTCTTTATAAAATTCTTTGATCTTTTTGATTTCTTCTGTTTCTTGAAAAATAAACTTACTGCCATTCCAAATCCATTCACTTTTACCCGTTAATTTACCGCTATCTTTTTTATATCCTTCAAAAACCAACTTTAAATCACCATTCTCTCCTTGAGAAAATGTCGCTAGTACTTCTTTAAGATTTTCTCCAATTCCTAAATTTTCTTGTTCACCCCAAGATTCTCCATTCGGCAAAGGAAATGCTTCGGCCATTTTGCCGTATAAGAGACCTCCCTCTCGTAATATTTTAGAAACATCTATTCGCAAAGGTTTTGGATTTTTTTTATCATTCCAATCTTTATAAAATTGTTTAATGGATTGAAGCGCTTCTTCTTGTTGAAATACAAATTTTTCTTTTTCAGCGTCCCACACCCAAATAGCCTTACGAATAGGATCTCTATGTGTTACCCCTTTTGTTGAACTTCTTTCAGCTGCATAACCTGTGAATTCTAACTTCAATTGCCCATCATCTCCTGAAACAACAATAACCTTAACGCTTTCAAGATCTTTACCTAAACCTAATCTGTCTTGATGACCCCATGTCATATCAAAAGGCAATGGAAATCCTTGAGCAATCATTCCCTGATTAAGACTTGTTTTAAGTATTTCGGTAATATCGATTGCATCAGATATAAACTTTTCACCTGAAAGCCATCTGACATATAAAGCCCGAATGAGCCTATGCTCCGGTGGTTCTTTTTCTAAACGTCTTTCTTTTGCTTGGGCTTCTTTTTGAATGGCATGTGCAAAACTTGAATCAGTAAATAAATTTGTTTTACTTAAATCTTCTGGAGTTATTCCTAAACGAAGGGCAAATTTTGCATCTTTAAGCAGTTGTTCTCTTTCAAATTTAATGAGAGCTTCCCCTTTAAGTTTTCCAACGGCTTCATGTGCTAACTCATGACGAAGTCCAAGTAGAAGGAGTTTTTTGCGGAGTTCTAAGGAAATACTGCCAGGGAAAATAGGGAAAAGTTGTCGATTGACTCCAATAAATCCATTACCTTGATGATCTTCAAAGAGGTGAGTAGAGTTTGATAAAAGACCGATGATAATTTCATCTGAAACAGGGAGATATTCTTTATTTGCAAATTGTTTTTTGAAAAACTCAAACAAAAAATCTTTAAAGCTATCTAATTCTTCAAATCCAAAATCTTTATGTCTTTTTAACAATAATTCATCGATCCATACGGATTTTCCATTAATTAAACCTAAGCTTATCGATTGTTGTTTCACTTCCATTTTGATTTTATCAATGTTTTCTTCATCAATAGGTTTATCTCGCCAAGAAAGTGGGCCAGTTTCTTTCAATGCCAGGCTTTCCATATGGGTGACCAGATTGAAGTGTGAAAGTCTTCTTTTTAGTAAACAAACAAACGTAGAATCGCTTCCAAATGCTTCTTCTGCTATACCCATAGCCATTTCAACTTCTTCACGATTGGTTTCATCTATTTTATTAATCGAAAAAATCTTTTCGAAAGTGGAGGCAATGTTTCTTAAAATATAAATTTCATTTTCATCAAATCTTTCAATATCTTCTTTTTTGAGCCATTTTTCTAAAACGGCAATGAATGATTTCCCCTGTTGTAATTCAGATTCAATCATTTGACTTAAGAAATTTTCTAATACTTTTTGTCTTGTCTTGATCAATCTTTGCCATTGAGCGAGTAAGCAAGGAGTAGCAAGCATGCAATAAATCAGATTTTTTTCACCTTGAGCAGAAATGCGTTTTTCTGAAGATTGGGTTCCATGAAAGTCATCGTATTCATCTGAGCTAAGGCAGGATTTCTTTTTTTGGGAGGTTGAAAAATCTTGAGATTGTGCAGATTTTACATCATAAAGAAAAGAATAATCACAAGCTAATAAAAAGCTTAATAGAAGTGATATTAATTTTTGATAATGAAGAGGTTTTAAAAGCTTTAAAAAAGACATTATTATTGGTTCCTTTTATGAAAAGCCCAATTGGGCTAAGAATACCATAAAAAGAGGGTTTTGTCAAACGGAGGGGTTGACGAATTTATTTCTATAACTAGTTTATATAGAATATGTTACATCATTCCTAGCTGCAATTTTGCAGCGTCGGACATCATGGTCATATTCCAGGGAGGATCCCAAACCAATTGAATATCGGCCTCTTTGACCCCATGAATTCCTAAGAGTTTGTGTTTGGCATCTTCGCTGATGGGACCGCCCATGCCACAACCAGGTGCGGTGAGTGTCATTTTGATAGAAACTCTGTTTTCCCCTTCTGGCAAAGGAGTGATTTGACAGTCATAAACTAATCCTAGCTCGACAATGTTGACTGGAATTTCGGGGTCATAACAAGTTCGCAATTGATCCCATACCAATTTTTCAAGAGGGGCATCGCTTGTGACTTTTTTTGCTTCAGGTGGTTTTTCCCCAATTGCATCTGCATCTTTGGGTGAAAGTTGAACGAGATAGCCTTGATCGGTCATCAAAGTGTAGGTACCACCCAGGGCTTGAGTAATTGTGACTTCCATGTCTTTGGTGAGAAAAACAGATTCCCCTGAAGGAATTTGTGCTCCAACGCAATCTCTTAATAAATTTACTTTTTTTCTTTGCATAATTTAATCCACATTATCTTCTGTTGTTACAGCTTTGTTTTGATGTTCCAGCCCTGCTTTTAAAGTATGCCATGCCAAACTTGCACATTTCACACGAGCAGGATATTCCGATACGCCTGCAAAAACAGCCAATTTACCTAAAATGGTTTTATCTCCACCTTTTCCTGAGAGCATGTTATGAAATTCTTTAAAAATATTTTCAGCTTCGCTTCTTTTTTTACCTTTTACGACCGTTGTCATTAGAGATGCCGATGATTTTGAAATTGCACAGCCTGAACCTTGAAAACCAATTTCAGGT
>JAYRIK010000178.1:0-4001 GCA_041906865.1 Candidatus Auribacterota bacterium | reverse complement strand
GGACTGATTAGAAAATATGGAACAGTAGCGATAGGTCCCCCCGACCATGCATACTAACAGCTAAAACAAGAAACCATTTTCTTAATCTTAGAAATTACTTAAGAAGTATAAGATCAAGAGACCCTTATTGCAAGAGGGTAGTTACATTCTCAGATTTAGATTAATCTCATCCCAAAATTTTGTGTCTTCTTGCCCCATGCGCCAAATGCAAATACCTCGGATGAGAGGATGCTTGTCGAGAAGAATATGTAGCTTGATGGAGATAGATAAACGATCCTGAAAAAATACAATATGATCTATATCTACTTGATCAGAATAAGTAAATGTAGCCTCGCCGGACAAATCACTTGAAATAGAAGAATGCACTCCCATATCTAAAGATTGTACTTCTTCCCAAGTTAACGGTGTGGCTGTGTTAGAATAAAAATCGTATCCGTAAAATGGAACGCCCATCATTATTTTTGAAACAGGCACCAAAGATTCGGCATAAGACAAAACTTGATCCACCCAATCTGGAGGTGCAATGGGTCCAGGAACAGACCAGGGACCACTGTAATCATAAGTCATAATTTTAAATTCATCGACATAGACTCCCAGCTTTTTCCAGTCTTGAGCTTTAGGCCCATCCCAATCTCCCGGTTCAGAAGTTTTAGGATGAATGGCAATGGAAAGTTTTTTACCCACACGATGAAGTTTCTGAGATAGCGTTGCAACAAAACTTGAAAACCGATCTCGATCGTTGGGATAAAGAGACTCCCAATCTAAATCAATACCATCATATCCTTCTGTAACACATATTTTATAAATTCTGTCGGCATGACTATTTCTAGATTGAGAGGTTCTGAGAATAGACGATGCAATCCGAGGATCAAACTCGAAAGTCTGTAAATTCATATTACTGATCGATGCAAAAACTTTAACACCTCGACTCTGGGCCTCCGTCACCAAAAATTTGTTTTCACCTACACGCGTAATCAACCCGTTCTTCTGAGAAAAGAACCAAACTACATTGAGCTCATCTAATGCCCCACGATCTGTTGCCACATCCAGTGAAGTGGGATCACCCCAAGACCATGCACTCACTTGATAAACAGTAGCTGCGGATAGATCACTTATGAACAGTAAAGAAACTAAGATGCTTATTTTTGCTATCCATAATCTCAAATGTTTTAATGGGATCATTTTCATAACTGGAATCTCCTCTTAAGACAAATCCCGATAACTTCGAAAAAATTTATTCAAAAAAAATCCCCAACTTTTCTCAGAGAAGAAAGCTGGGGATTAAAGATACATATCCCAAAAAGTGTTTTAATAAGCTCCAAAGCTAAATAGAGCTTCTCTAGCACTTTGGCAACTCAGCCACCCTTTAAAAATAGAGAACAGATGCGAGGAAAAAACCAACTCCCTAAGCTCTATTTCCTGTTTCTAATAAGGGTCTGTAGCTTTGCCGTCCCAACTTTTCTCGTTAGAACGCCCCGAGTTATGTGTATCGGGGGTCCTATCCTCTCGGATAGTTTGCCTTTATCAAAAAGGGCTATGCTCCATTATAAATCTCTGAAAAGCTCAAAGTCAATCTTTTTCAGGTGATCAAAAAATTGAAAATAATCATACAGATTGAACACCTTCTTTTTCCTTTTGATAATAAAATTTCACCTGATTACGACCTGATTGTTTTGCTTCATAAAGGGCTTGATCAGCCATTTGAATCAGAGAAGATAAATCCTCAGAATCATCAGGGAAATAAGAAACTCCCATACTAAGTGTCAGTTTAAACAGCTTTTCATAAACGATAAAATCTTTCTGTTCAATATTTTTCCGAATGCGCTCTGAAATTTGAAGCGCTTCTTCAAGCTTTGTTTGTGGTAACGCAATCAAAAACTCTTCACCTCCATAGCGTCCCATCAAATCCATAGGTCTTAAATTCTCTTGTAACGCTTGTGATAATTTTCTCAAGAGAATATCTCCCACAAGATGTCCAAAATCATCGTTAAATCTTTTAAAGTGGTCAATATCCACCATTAAAATAGAACAACTTTCATGTCGAGAAGATAAACGTTTCAATTCATGGGTTAATAAAGTCATCAAATGACGTCTCTGATAAGTGGACGTCAAACCATCCATGATGGAAAGACTACACATCTCTTCGTAAAGGAATGCTTTTTTAATTTCCATGCTCAATTGAAGACCTAAAATTTGGAGAATCTCCTGCTCTTTTTCTTCACATCCATGAAGAATTAAAACTCCCAAAGGAACTCCTTCATGAAAGAGCCCCAACCCCATGATATTTCCCGTCGAGTTATCAAACTGATTTTGAAGAAAAATAGGAGAAGAAGCCTTAAGGGTTTTATCAAAAAGCTCTCTTTCCTGTTTAGTTAAAAGGGTTTCTATCGTATGAACGTGATGATCAACAGAAGAAGGAAGATCCTTTTGGAGAAGCTGATAATACAACGCATGTTGTTTTGAAAGTTTGGAGGAACCCAACATCAAAAACCAACCTTTTTGAAAATGTGTTAACTGAGAAAGTAAATTTGAAAAAACCTCTATGGTTTTTGAAAATTCTAAGGTCTTGTTCAATTCTTTTAAAGATTCATAAACCGCTTCTTTTTGAAGAAGGGTTTGTTCAAGAGTTTGATTTTCTTCCTCTAAAGAAAGATTAACCATCTTCGAAGATTGAATTTTCTTTTGATGATTTTTGATATGGGTTTGAATATCGTCAAGTGGCTGGCGATGTGTTTTATAAATAATCCTAGATAAAATAATACAAGCCAACCAAGGACAACCCAACATCATCATTTTATAATAAAAAAAAGAAGAATTTTTATAAAATAGAATCCATGAAAACATCAACAACCCACTCCCAGCATAGGCAGATTTCCTTCGTCCCCATAATTGAAGGGCAGAGCTTATTACAAGAATGACAACAGCGAATACCAATTCAAATAACATTTCTTGAGCTCCCATATTTCAGCAACTCATTTAAAACAAATCCTATTCTTTCCATCATGTTTAGCTTGATACAAAGCTTGGTCTGAACGATGAATTAACTCATCTTTACTTTGATCTTGGGGATGAATATTGCTGATTCCAATACTTAAAGTGACGCTTACACTCTGACGACGAACAGACAGTATATTTCTTTCGATTTGCCTTCTAAAATTTTCCGAAATTCCATCCACTTCTTTTAAGGTCAGCTCTGGGAAAAAAGCCGAAAATTCTTCCCCTCCATATCGAGTCGGAATAAATTTTGAGTCAATGATTTTAGTGAAAATTTCAGCAACACTTTTAAGCATCGCATCTCCCACAGAATGTCCAAAACGATCATTAATCTCTTTAAAATTATCAATATCGGCCATCATGACATAAAGGTTTTGATGTTTTGTTTGAGCTTGAGTAAAAGCCTCTTGCAATTCCGCATGAAAATAAGTAGGGACAAAAAGCTCCGTGAGGCCATCTCTTAAAGAAAGTTCAAGTGCTTCGCTATAAAGACGTGCATTCTTTAATGAAGTCGATGTAACGTTAGTTAAGGCTGCCATCAATCTTAAGTCTTCCAATGTAAATGTCCCAGATTGATAACTTTCCAAACGAATAGCTCCCATCAATTTGTTTTCTGTAATCAAGGGTGCTGCGATTAAAGAAAAAATATCAGATTTATGAGCAATACTCTGAAAGCGAACATCTGTTTTTATATCTTCAATCAAAAGATTTTGATGATTTTTTAAAAGCCAATGATTAAAGGGATCTTGAGGATTTAAAGAAGCAGGCTTCCCCTGCGAAGTAATGTCCATACTGTCTGTTAACACAAAATCTTTAAGATTATCATCTAAAAGAAAAACGTAAGCCTTATCGGCTTTACCAATCAGGCTTACCATCAACTCCAGAATTTTGTGAGTCGTTTCAGACAAAGAAAGCGTTAATACCAATTTCTCTCCCAATTCTCTTAATTTTGAATAGCGGGCAATTTTCGTTTGATATGCATGCGTCTTATTCAAAAGTTTAAGATG
>JAYRIK010000177.1:0-4992 GCA_041906865.1 Candidatus Auribacterota bacterium | reverse complement strand
GTCCAATGACATCTTCCACTTTCTGATGTACTTCCATTCTAACCATCCCATTTGGACAAATATGAGGTTTTAATTGAAGAGAAAGTCCTATATCTTTAAATTCAAAAGTCCTTACAACGCTTCCTTCAGGAGTTACTTGAGAGTTTTTAATAAAAGCCCTATTTTCTCCCACTAAGATTTCTGCTTCTGTATGATCCGTTGTTAAAATTTGAGGGGTTGAAAGAATGTTAATGTCAGAATGATTGCGAAAAGCGTTCACCAAAATTCCCAGTCGAGGAATTTGAAGCGTTCCAATCTGCAATGTATCATGCAAATAAGAAGCACTTGTTCCCTGCAGCTTGCCACCTGTAACAACATTATTCACAATATCATCGGCTTGATTGACTCGATTACCTCCAAAACCCTCTTCAGAACCATAGAGAACTCCTTGGATTGCAGCCCACTCAATTCCAAATTTTTCTAGCTTGTCTAAATTAATTTCTGCAATTAAAACTTCTACTAAAACTTGTTGACGTTTGATATCTAAAGACTGAATGGCTTTCTTAAGCAAAGGATATCTTTCTCTTGAAGTATGAATTAAAAGGGCATTGGTCATGGGATCAGCTACGACAAAAGAAGCATCTTTGGTTTGTGCATCTGCCCGAGACTCCATCATTTTTTTCTCTTGTTCAAAAAGCTGAGTCAAAACTTGGGCAATCCCTTCTGCATCTGCATTTTTAACGTGATAGACATACACATGAGGAACATTCCCGAGTCCTTTTTTATCAAGATCAGAAACAATTTTCTGAATGCGCGACATATTACTTGCGGTATCTGCCACAATCAAAGTGTTCGTTGATGCATACGCTGAAGCCTGTCCTCCTCTGGTTAAAAAAGAGCTGACAATACTAGAAACTTTTTCAGCGTTTCCATACTTTAACGGAATAATCTGCGTCACAAAATGATCCCCTGCAGTCATAGCTTCCCCACTCGACACCATTTGCGTACTTTCTTGACGAGCCGCATCCACCGGAACAACCTTTGTTACTTTTCCAGAAGAAACCATGGCATAACCACTCGTTTTTAAAGCTGCTTCAAGAACTTGTCGAACTTCCGCTAAAGGAATTTTGCTGGGGCCGGAAATACTCACCAATCCTTTAATATTTTCATCCACAATAAAATTTTCACCTGTGATCTCGCTGACAAATTTGATCACAACACGCAAATCAGTATCTTCAAAATTCATAGAGACTAGATTGTCTTCTGCATAACCCATCCAAAAATAATTTAATAACATCATGCTAATAAGAAATTTTTTCATATCTTCTAATACGATTCCAAGTTTAAGGTTCTATGTTCTTTCTTTTTGCCCTTCAACCAAATAAACCAATTGCATTTGATGTGAACCTCGTTTTAAATCAATTTTGAGGTCCCCTTGTTCTAAATTTTGATAAAAAGCCATTAAAGAACTTAAATCTGTTACTTCTCGTCCATTGATTTTTTCAATGATATCCCCTGTTCTAAAACCTAATTTTTGAATCGCACTTTCGGGCATCACGTCCAGCAATTCATACCCCAAGGATTTTCCTTCTTCTGCGTAAGGAATAAATCGAACCCCTTTCATTACGTCTGCCCAATGCGTCAACATATCCTGAACCATAGCAAATTCTAATTTCATGGCATTGACATTTAAATTCTTTTTTCCCATTTCACTCACAGGAGAAGGTTTGATCAGGTCAGAAAAACTGGCTTGTGATAAATTTCTTTTTTCTATTTTACTCGAATCCGAATGTGTCGTTGATGCTCTTTCTAAACGAACTTGCTCTGAACCATTTTCAACTTCCAATGAATTTCCAAGAATATTTTGAACAGTCCATCCTTCAATTTTCTCTCCATTTTTAACCAATTTTTGCTTTCCCTGATATTCGACGATAGCAAAGAATTTATCCCCCACAGAAGCTGTTCCTTTAAATTGAAATGGCACGGAAGCTGGATCAAAAGAACGGTTTGAAAGGAGCGGCTCATCAAAATGGAATTGAGACTCAGAAGAAATTTCTTTAGATTTTGTATCCGTCAGAACTTTTGTATCTGAAAGTAACTCCTGAGAGGAGCTTCCAGATATCCAAGATTTAATTAAAAATCCACCACTCACAATCAAAACAACACAAAGCAGAAAGTTAAGACTCGAGAATATTTTTTGAACAATCCAAGGTTTGATCATTTCGTTTACCTCCAACAGCCTTCTTTACATATTTTCTTATCACAAAAAATATTAATACAACAAAGCTTGCCCCCATCGTATCCATCATCCAATCTAAACCACTCGTCTGTCTTGTAGGAACCCAATATTGATGGATTTCATCAGACAATCCATAAAGGCTTGCAAATACAAGAGTTACAAGAGCTGGATCCTTACGAAGCCTTTGAATCTTCTCAATCACCGCCATGCGATAGAACAAAAGAGCTAAGACAGCATATTCTACAAAATGTTCAATTAAGTCAATCCCTTTAAATCCAGGCAGCCCATGAGGAAACTGGAGGGAAGAAACATAATAGATGATGGCACAATATGCAAGAACGAATAAGCGCCTCAACGCAAGCAAGCTCATCTTCCTATTTCCAATCGAATGGCCAAAATTTCGGGAAGACCTGCCTTTCTTATCTTGCTTTGAGTTTTTCGAAAATCATAGGCAACTCTTCGAAAACGTACAAATCCCTGTTCATCATCAAAAAGACAGTAAGAAGCTCTTGTATCCCTATCTCGTGGTTGCCCTACACTTCCTACATTCACAATATACTTTGTTTGAGATTCTAAAGAAAAATCTAAAGCATCAATTTTTTCAATCTCCCCCTTTTGTAATTTAAAAACAAGAGGAACATGAGAATGACCATTGAAAAGAACTTTTTCCTGAAGTAATTCAAAGGTATAAGAAGCTTCTTCTTCGGTAAAAAGATATTCCCAAGCATCTGGAGCATTTAAAGAAGCATGCACCAGAGAAAAAGAAGAACCATGATAAACCAAGGGAAGACTCGATAAGAACTTTATATCATCTGAAGTAATCTGATCCATGGTCCATAAAGCAGCTTCACGGGCATGACTGTTAAAGTACTCAATATTTGTTTTTTGACAAACAGCCCAATCATGATTGCCTGCAACAATTTTGGCTGAGAGTTGTCGAATCTTGTCAATGCAAGGGCGAGGATCAGCACAATATCCAACAATATCCCCCAAACAAAGATAGGCACCTGCTCCTTGTTGCTGTGCGTCTTCTAAAACAGCATTCAGAGCTTCTAAATTTGAATGAATGTCAGAAATAATGGCGTAGAGCATAATTCACGTCGTACGTTATACGTCATGCGTCATAAATATATTCTCGCGTTTTTCATTTTTACGCGGCACGCAAGATGCATTACGTTCTTTGATTAATATCCAATTGCAAACTTCTGGAACTCAAGACTTGCTTCCAACCAATGAACTTCAACTCCTTCAATATATCTCGAAAGAAAACTTTTTCGGATTTTCTGAAGAAATTTTTCAAGCTCGCTTTCTTCTCCTTCTGCAATCAGCTGAACTCGACCATCAGGCAGATTCTTGATCACTCCTGTCACCACAAATTCTTCGGCTAAACGATCTGTTGTCGCTCGAAAACCTACCCCTTGCACACGACCCCAGAAAAAAGCCTGAACACGTTTTTGACTCATAGTCTTCAACTCTTAATATTACTTTTGTAGCTCTTTTAATTTTTCCTTCACCGCTTCCACATGTCCATCAACTTTGACAGAAGACCAGACAGCCGCGATTTTACCTTTAGGATCAATTAAAAAAGTGCTTCGAATAACACCAAAATATTCTTTACCATAATTTTTCTTGAGTCCCCAAGAACCGTATTCTTCTAGCATTTTATGATCAGGATCGCTCAGTAATGTAATTTTAAGACCCTGTTTCTCGATAAAACCACAATGACTTTTTGAAGAATCTGGACTTACTCCTAAAATCACAGCATCTAATTTTGTAAAAGAGGAAAGTTGCTTTGTAAAGTCATTCGCCTCTATGGTACAACCAGGTGTATTATCTTTTGGATAAGAATAAAGTACCACCCATTTCCCCTCAAAATCTTTTAAAGAAACTTCCTTCTCGTCTTGATTCAATAAACAAAACTCTGGAGCTTGATCCCCTACTTTTAAGGCATTGGCTATCATATCTGTCTCCTTTTTATAGTTTAGAAATAAACGAGGTGAGTGATTTTACAACTTAAGTCTCCCTTTGCCAAAGGGAGAAAAAATTCAAAATACAACCCTTTCCAAATGAATACGTTATAAAATCACATTTTTCTAACTGAAGCTCCACAGACTTATGTCCGTGGTGGGATCTTGTAAACACAAACGCTGAAGCGCCTGTCCCCGGAGAGGCAACCACGGAGAGAACTCCGTGGTGCCTCGTAGCGGAATTTAATTTTGCCCTAACACATGTACACGTGCTCGAGCTCTTCGGCCAACAACAGCATTTGGGGCAAGCTCAGCAGCTTTAGAATAAAAATTAAGCGCCTGAGGTTTTCGCCCTAACTTTTCCATCTTAACTCCTAATTTATAAAATTGCTCAGCTTTGCCAACTTGATCCTGAACATGAGTAGGTTCGGCAGAAGTTGGAGCTGTGACAGGATTCACCTTCGGCTGTCCTTTGCCTTTCGCAATAGCTTCTTTTAAGAATTCAATCACTCTTGTCTTATCGGCAAATCCTACTTGCTTTCGAATCACAGTTCCATCAGAGGAGAGAAACATAAGCGTGGGATATCCGTCTACTTGATAGTGCTGGGCTGTTGCCTTATCTCGATCACAATCAACTTTAATACAAATCATTTGCTGAGCTAAATTCTGAACATCTCCATCCGTATAAACCTGTGAATCTAACTTTTTACACCAGCCACACCAATCCGTATAAAAATCAATAAAAACAGGTTTGCCCGTTTGAGCCGCTTGCTGCATCCCTTTTTCATAAGAGCTTTCCCAAATAAT
>JAYRIK010000176.1:0-3784 GCA_041906865.1 Candidatus Auribacterota bacterium | reverse complement strand
GCCCCGAAGTCACACTCATTAATTCAGCTCAATCAACTGCACAAGCTTGTGCAAAACTTCTAAAAGAAGTTTCCTTAAAAGAGAGTTCTTCCCTTTCTTCTAAATCCCAATGTCAATTTTATGTCACTGATGAGCCTGAACATTTTCAAAAAATGGGTGGAAAATTTTTAGGACGAGAGCTTCCACAAGTTGAGAAAGCAAATCTAGAAACCTTAGAAAAAGTAATCGCATGATCGCTGAGCGTATGACACATATTGATTCATCAGGGATTCGAAAAGTGTTTGATTTAGCCAAGCACATGAAAAATCCAGTTAACCTTAGCATTGGCCTTCCTGATTTTGACATCCCTGAACCTTTAAAAGATGAAGCCATTTCTGCTATTAAATCTGGATTTAATCAATACACCCTCACTCAAGGAATCCCAGAACTTAGAGAGAAAATTCTTCTAAAGCTTAAAAAAGAACGACAAGTTGATGCAGAAGATATTTTAATTACATCGGGCGTTTCAGGAGGAATTTTTTTAGCTTTTATGGCTTTGCTTGACCCGGCAGATGAAGTAATTATCCCCGACCCCTATTTTGTAATGTACAAACATCTGAGTCGCTTGATGGGAGCAACTCCTATTTATATAGATACTTATCCTGACTTTATTCTAAAAGCGGAATCAATTGAAAAGAAAATAACAAAGAAAACAAAACTCATTTTACTCAACAGTCCTGCCAACCCAACAGGAGTGAGCATTCCTTCAAGTGAATTAAAAGCCATTGCTGATTTAGCTAAACACCATCACATCACCCTGCTTTCAGATGAAATTTATTCTAATTTCTCTTACGAAGATGCATTTACCAGCATTGGGAAATATTCATCACAAACTTTGGTTTTAGATGGCTTTTCAAAAACATATGCTATGACAGGCTGGCGTTTGGGGTTTGCAGCTGGGCCTAAAGAAATTATTCAAGCAATGACCAAACTTCAACAATTCTCTTTTGTTTGTGCGCCTTCTTTTGCTCAGAAAATGGGCCTAAAAGCTTTGGATTATGATATGTCCACTTATATTAAAAATTACAAAAAAAAGAGGGATCTCATTTACGAAGGATTAAAAGAAAAATTTGAAGTTCAAAAACCAGGGGGGGCATTCTACATTTTCCCCAAAGCCCCCAACGGCGATGGAGATCAATTTGTCCAGAAAGCTATTGAGAAAAATCTTTTGATTATTCCAGGAAGTGTTTTCTCAGAAAAGAAATCTCACTTCCGTATTTCTTTTGCAGCTAGCGATGAAACAATTCTTAAGGGAATTGATATTTTAAACAAGATGGTATAATTAAAATTAAGATCAACGCTTGCGATTTGTCATACAACACATAACGTTCAACGGAGGCTAAAATGAAATGCCCAACATGTCATACTGGTCTTGAAAGCAAAAGTCATGGCGCATTTAAAATTCAAACATGCCCTTCCTGCCACGGAATGTTCATTCTTCAAGAAGAATTGAAAGCAATTGAAACAGCAAAAGATCCTGCACTTTCTCTTTTAGATTTAGAATTATGGAAACATCGTGATCAATACGAAGTCCTGCGAACCAGTGAAAGTTGTCCCTCTTGCGGCAAACCCTTTCACTGTATTAGTTATCCTCAATCAAAAATTAAAATCAACGTCTGTCATGAGTGTCATGCGGTGTGGTTAAAAGAAAAAGAGCTTAAAGAGCTTCATGATTATCTCGAAAATAAATTGTCTTCAGAAAGCATGGGAGCTTTAATTAAAGATGCAGGTCACGAGCTCTCCCAAATCCTTCAAGGTAAAGATAGTCCTAAAAATATTAATTTAGTCTTTAAAGTTCTTGAATATCGTATTTTTTCTCAATTCCCATTCATTAAAAATCTCATCCAAAGCTTGCCCAAATTTTAACGATTAAAGGAAAATAAAATGAAACGTCTTGACGGTAGAAAAGTTAATGAATTAAGACCTATTAAAATTACTCCAAACTATATTCCTTGTGCATCTGGATCGGTTTTAATCGAAACAGGAAACACACGTGTGATTTGTGCGGTTTCTGCCCAAGAAGACGTTCCTCGATGGCTTAAAGGTAAAAATCAAGGCTGGATCACAGCAGAATACTCCATGCTCCCCTATGCATCTTCCGATCGAAAACAGCGTGAGTCTACTTCTGGAAAAGTTGGGGGGCGTACTCAAGAAATTCAACGCCTCATTGGTCGAGCACTACGAAGTGTCGTTGATATGAAGGCCCTTGGAGAAAGAACACTTTGGGTAGACTGTGACGTGATTCAAGCCGACGGAGGAACTCGCACAGCTTCTATCAATGGAAGTTTTATTGCACTCATGATGGCCCTTGAAAAATTAAAAGCAGAAAAGAAAATCGAAAAAATTCCAGTCAAAGAGCAGGTCGCAGCAATCAGTGTAGGAATTTTCCAAAACACTCCTCTTCTTGATCTTTGCTACGAAGAAGATTCAAAAGCAGAAGTTGACATGAATATTGTCCTGACTAATCAAGGGCGATTTATTGAAATACAAGGCACGGCAGAACATGAACCCTTTACAGAATCACAAATGCATCAAATGCTTCAACTTGCTAAGTTAGGCGGAAAAAAGATTTTTCAACTCCAAAAGAAATTCACTAAAGCCTAGCATGGATGAAATTCTTTTAGCTACGCACAATCTGCATAAGGTCAGGGAAATTAGAAAAATCTTTCAACATCTCCCTATTCAATTTCTTACCTTATCCGACTTAAAAAATCCTCCCCAGGTGATTGAAGATGGTAAAACTTTTGAAGAAAATGCCATTAAGAAAGCATTACAAATTGCTAAGTGGTCTGGAAAAATAAGTTTAGCAGATGATTCTGGCATAGAAGTCGATGCTTTGGATGGTGCTCCTGGTATTTATTCTGCTCGATTTGCAGGTGAAAAAGCAACAGACGAAGAAAATAATATAAAACTTTTAAAACAACTCAAAAATCTCCCCCATGAAAAACGTACCGCCCGTTATCAATGCGTGATGGCAATTGCAACTCCCAATTCTTTTGTCCAAACCACTCACGGAACTTGTGAAGGCTATATCGCTTTGCATCCTGATGGCTACGAAGGATTCGGTTATGACCCTCTCTTCTACTATCCTCAATTTCAGAAAACCTTTGGGCAAACAAATGCAAAAGATAAAAATGAAGTGAGCCACCGTTTTCAAGCTCTACAAAAAATGAGACCCATTTTAGAAAAAATATTTTGTTGCAAATAAAAGAGTGTCCCCCAAGTGGCAGGACCCACTATTTTTTATTAAAAAATTTTCTCACAACTTAAAATTAAGTATATAATATTTTAAGATTTACTTTTCAAGCTCAAGGGGAAGATCTGTGAAAAGTTATCAAAACTTACGCAATTCATCTGGACTTACTTCCATCGGCTTCGCAATTCTTTTACTTTTAGTTGGAATCGGTATTTACGTATGGGTTTGCCATTTAAAGCCTTTCCTCTTTGATCAAACTCTTTTACAAGCTAATCAAAGTTTCGAATTTAATCGCTTCAACGAAGCAAAAACGACTTATGAGAAACTCCTTAAATCAGCTCCTGTCCATCTTAAACAAACCCTTCAAGATCATATTGATCAAATACCTTTCGCCGAAAAATTTCTAGCTGATCCAGCGCCAGAAAATAAATCCATTATTCTTCAACCCCTTGAAGGAGTGACTGGGAAAATTGGACTTCTTTACATTCGTTATGCCATACAAAATAATACTCAAGAACCTTTGCCCATCAGAAGAAGCCTCTTTTGTAT
>JAYRIK010000175.1:0-5621 GCA_041906865.1 Candidatus Auribacterota bacterium | reverse complement strand
GGACAAAAAATCTATCAATGGAATCAATTAATGAGTGCTGTTCAGGCTCATGGTGATAAAGAAGCGACAGTAAGTGTACAAAGAGGTGGTGAAAATATTGAGTTAAAAATTATTCCACAAAAAAGTCAGGATGAAAAAGAACTTTCAATGGGTTTTACAAGTGAAATGGATTTTGTGACAGAACATCCAAATCCTTTTATTGAAATGAAACATGATATTCAAAATATTTTTCAGACTTTAACTGCTCTTTTTGCAAGAACAGTGTCGCCTAAAGGTTTATCAGGGCCTGTAGGAATTCTAGTAATTATTGGGATGTTTGCAAAAGCGGGTCTTGTATATTTTCTTGGCCTTATGGCTTTGATCAGTGTCAATTTGGGCGTGTTTAATGTTCTTCCAATTCCAGTTTTGGATGGAGGACATGTTCTCTTTAATTTAATCGAAATTATTTTTCGAAGGCCTTTACCCAAGAAGGCACTCATCATTATTCAAAATATTTTTGTAACCATTCTGATAGGATTCATTCTCTTTGTGACGTATCAGGATATTGCAAGGCTTATAACAAAGTTTTTTGGGAAATAGAAATTATGCGTTGGTCCAATACCTACATATCTACTTTAAGAGAATCTCCTCAAGAAGCAGAGATTAAAAGTCATCGTCTCATGCTTCGTGCGGGCTTGATTCAAAAATTAGCAGGAGGTTTATATACCTTTTTACCTATTGGCTTAAGATCTTTGCGAAAGGTAGAAGCCATTATCCGAGATGTGATGGGTAAACATGGTGCTATTGAAGTGCTTTTGCCGATTCTGCAGCCTAAAGATATTTGGACTCAAAGTGGTCGATGGGAAACAATGCGAGACCTGATGCTTGTAGCGGAAGACCGTCAAAAACGTTCTTTTGTGTTAGGACCTACCCATGAAGAGGTGATTACAGATTTAGTTTCCAAAAGAATCAAGTCTTATCGAGATTTACCCAAAAACTTTTATCAAATTCAGACAAAATTTCGCGATGAAATTCGTCCTCGATTTGGTTTGATGCGAGCTCGAGAATTTTTAATGAAAGATGGTTACAGTTTTGATGTGGATGATCCTTCAGCTGAAAAAAGTTATTGGAATATGGCCGAAGCCTATCAAGAGATTTTTACACGTTGCGGCTTGAATTTTAGAATGGTTGAGGCAGATACAGGGGTGATGGGTGGATCTCTCAGTCATGAGTTTATGGTGCTTGCAGAGACGGGGGAAGACGAAATTTTTTCATGTCCCAGTTGCAAATATGCGGCCAATCGAGAATTAGCGAAGCGGCTTCCTTTTATGCCTACTTTTAGTGGTTGCGAGAAAAAAGAAATTGTTCAAACTCCCAATTTAAAATCTGTAGAAGAAGTAAGCAAATTTTTAGGAGTTCATTCACAGCAGTTGGTTAAGACCCTTCTTTATTGGGCTCAGAGAAAAATAGTGGCCGTGCTTGTTAGGGGAGATGTTCAGATTAATGAAGGTAAATTGTGCCGTTTTCTGGGAGTAACTAAATTAGAATTAGCTGATGAAAAGAAAGTAGAGGAAACATATCAAATCCCTATGGGATTTGTAGGTCCTGTGGGTCTAAAAGACATTCGTATTATTGCGGATTTAAGTGTTCAAGGACTTCACGATGTTGTCGTAGGTGCGAATGAAAAAGACGCACATTTGACACATGTCAATTTAGAGCAAGATTGCAAAATTGATACTTATGCGGATTTGGGTTTTTCTCAAAAAGGAGATTTGTGTCCGTCCTGTAAAGTTCCATTTGAAATTGTTCGAGGAATTGAAGTAGGGCATGTTTTTAAACTAGGAACCAAATACAGTCAGAAACTTGACGCCCATGTTCTTAATCCTCAAGGTGCAAAAACGCCATGCGTCATGGGTTGCTATGGCATAGGTGTTTCTAGAACCTTAGCGTCTTTTGTGGAACAAAATTCGAATGAGGATGGAATTCTTTGGAATCGAGCTTTGGCTCCTTATGAGATTGTTCTCCTTCCACTGCAAATGGAATTAGCCCCTTTACGAGAATTAGCTGAAAAACTTTATCAGGAAATGCTTGCCAAAGGCTGGGATGTTCTTCTTGATGATCGTCCCGAGCGAGCAGGTGTGAAATTTAAAGATGCAGATTTAATAGGATTTCCCCTTCAAATAACATTAGGCCAAAAATCACTTGAAACAGGTAAATTAGAAATTTTTGTTCGCTCCCGCCAACAAAAAGAAGAAGTCCCTATTGAGCAAGTTCTTTCGCGTGTAACTCAGATTCTCGAAGAATTGTAAAAAATGATGTCTTATACCTCTTATTTTTATCCTTGACTTTTATTTATGTTTTTATTAAATTAGCCGCGAAAAAGGCGTTATTATGCAATTAAAGAGAGTGGGAACAACCCACTCTTTTTCGTTTATACTCTGGAAGAGGAATAGGTTATGAACGGTGAACTTCTAAATGTTTTAGAATATCTTGAGCGGGAAAAGGGTATTAAAAGAGACATTTTGATCAAGGCAGTTGAGACCTCTCTTTTATCGGCTTCTCGAAAGGGAATCTCTGCCCAAAAGAACACATTGATTGTTATTGATCCTAAAACTGCGGATATTAAAGTTTATAATAAAATGCTGGTGGTTGAAAAAGTAGTAAATGTTAAAGAAGAAATTTTGATAGAAGAAGCTAAACATCATCAACCTGCCGCCAAACTTGGCGATGAAATTAACATCGAAGTAACTCCCAAAGATTTTGGACGTATCGCAGCACAGATTGCCAAACAGGTGATTATCCAAAAAATTCGCGAAGCTGAAAAAGAAATTATTTTTAATGAATATCGAGACCGCCGTGGGGAAATGGTGAATGGTATTGTCAGGCGTTTTGAAAGAGGAACCTTGATTGTTGATTTGGGAAAATGTGAAGCTCTTTTGCCGTCTCGTGAACAAGTTCCGACTGAAAAATATCCCATAGGTTCAAGGGTTAAGGCTATGATTTTAGAGGTGCGTGATAATTCAAAGAATTTGGAAATCATCCTCTCCAGGACTCATCCAGATCTTTTGAAAAGTCTTTTTGAACTTGAAGTGCCTGAAGTTGCAGATGGCATTGTTGAAATTAAAGCGGTGTCAAGGGAAGCAGGTTTTCGTTCTAAAGTAGCCGTTTCTTCTAAGTCAGAAAAAGTAGATAGTGTGGGTGCTTGTGTGGGCATGAGAGGTGAAAGAATCAAAAATATTGTTCGAGAATTAAATGGGGAAAAAATTGATATTGTTCCTTGGAGTGCAGATCCAGCTGCTTTTATTGCAAATGCACTCAGCCCTTCAAAACTAAAAAAAGTGAATGTGAATGCTATCAACAGAAGCGCTGAAATTTTGGTCGAACCAGATCAAGTTTCTCTGGCCATTGGTCGTAAGGGACAAAATGCTCGTCTTTGCGCAAAGTTGACAGGTTTCCATATTGATATTTTAGCAGATCGAGTGAGTGAATCTGTTCAGGCTTCAGAAGACAAAGAAGAGGCGGTTCTTTTTTCGACAAGGGAAACGGACCAAGAGCCCATTTCTGGTTTGCTGCTTACAAAAGTTCAGGGATTAGATGATTTTATTTTGAGAAGTCTTAGGCAAACAGGCTATCGCACAGCAGAAGAGCTAGCACGTTTATCAGCTGCCGATCTTTCAAAAATTCTAGGACTAGATGAGTCACAGGCTGTTCAAATTCTGGAGTTGGTTTCAAAAGCTTTAAAGGGTTAATATTCTTTACTTCTCGACTCAGCCGATAAATCGGCTTCACTCGAAGAGTAACATAAATACTGTTCGAGCTTGTCGAGAACTTTGTGGAATAAGTTCTAGATAGCTTGTAACAAGTTTATCAGGGGGAAGTGTCAAATGAGAGTTCATGAATTGGCTAAAGAGTTAGGTCTGGTCAGTAAAGATATTCTTTCTGATCTGAAAGCCTTAGGTATTGAAGCCAAAAATCACATGAGCGCTTTAGAAGCCGATGCTGTGAAAAAGATCAGAGAAAAACATCCTAAAAAGTCCTCTGAGGTAAGTGTTAATCAACCAGCGACTTCTCCTGTTTCTTCTAGTCCTGTTTTACCCAAAGAAGAAAAAGTACAAGTGGCACCTATAGTGCAATCCAAGGTTGAGGTCGCAGAGCCTGCTAAACCTGTGATTGAGGAAAAAGTGGTTGAAGTGATTCCTGTTCAGCCAGAACCTATCAAAGAAGAAAAAAAGATTTTAGAAATATGTTTGCCTATTAGTTTGAAAGATTTGGCTTCTCGTCTGAACATTCCTGTCAATCAACTCATTCTGAAATTTATGAATGCAGGTGAAATCAAAACCATCAATGATTCTTTGAGTGATAAGGATTCAATATCCTTATTATGTTCAGAGTATGATTTTGAAATTCATTTTGTCGAAGCCCCTAAAGAAGAAATTTCAGAGATAATGGATGAAGAAGAAAAAGATAAACCTCTTCAGCTGACTCCGCGTGCTGCAGTTGTGACTTTTATGGGACATGTGGATCATGGCAAAACATCTTTGATGGATTTTATTCGAAAAACAAAAGTTGTAGAAAAAGAATCAGGTGGTATTACACAACATATTGGAGCTTATCAAATCACTTTTAAAGATCACAAAATTACCTTTTTAGATACCCCAGGTCATGAAGCTTTCACGATGATGAGAGCTAGAGGGGCACAAGTTACAGATATTGTTGTATTGGTAGTAGCTGCGGATGATGGCATGATGCCACAAACTCATGAAGCGATCAGTCACTGTAGAGCGGCAGGAGTTCCTATTATTGTTGCTTTGAATAAAATGGATAAGCCCAATGCGAATCCAGAAACGGTGAAGCGTCAACTTTCGGACAAAGGAATGCTCCCTGAAGAATGGGGAGGCCAAACCATTGTTTGTGATGTGTCGGCAAAAACGGGAAAAGGGGTTGATCATCTTTTAGAAATGATTTTACTCCAGGCAGAAATCATGGAATTAAAAGCGGATTCTACCCGAAGAGGAAAAGGAATTGTAGTAGAGTCCAAGTTAACACCAGGCAAAGGAGCCATGGCCACGATTTTGGTGAAAGAAGGGATCTTTCGTGTAGGAGATGCAATCATTTGCGGAACCACTTGTGGTCGTATCAAAGCTCTTTTGGATGATCATGGAAGAAAACTCAAAGAAGCTGGACCTGCAACGCCTGTTGAAATATTGGGATTGTCTCATGCTCCTGAAGTGGGTGTGGAGCTTAGATCCGTAAAGGACGAAAAATTTGCACGACAGCTGGTTGAAAAAAGAACTGAAAATCAGAAGACCAAAGGTCTTCAGCTTAAGAAAGTCACCTTAGAAGATATATTCCAACAAATATCGACTCAGAAGATTAAAGAATTTCGTTTGATTTTAAAAGTAGATGTAAAGGGATCATTGGAAGCTTTGAAAGCATCTTTAGAAAGCATTCCTTCAGATAAAGTCGAGTTAAAGGTCATTCATGAAAGTGTAGGAGATATTACAGAAAATGACGTCATGCTTGCCAGTGCTTCGAGCGCCGTAGTGATTGGCTTTCATGTGAAGGAATCAATTGTAGTTAAAGATTTGGCAAAAAAAGAAGGCGTTCAAATTCGGTTGTATTCTATTATCTATCAATTGGTG
>JAYRIK010000174.1:0-4008 GCA_041906865.1 Candidatus Auribacterota bacterium | reverse complement strand
CTGGGAGATAGTTTTTTTCAACAATTCTAGCTCCACGAATGAAACCCGTTGTTGAAACCATTCCCGATCCTTGTTCAAGAACGGGACCTAGTCGATCCACTGCAGATATCAGGTTACGATAAGCTCTTAATTTAGCAGCACGTTCTGCTAATAATTTTCCTTGAGCTTTCCCTCGTCCTTGAGGGGCTCGTCCCACACCTACAACTTCGAGAGTACCGGTACAAGAATTTTTTTCGATAGATTCATCTTTTGTCAATGCCACTGTAACAGAAGAATCGGTTGCTGCCTTAAGGGAGGTGATTCCTCCCGCTAACATAGTCAACAGAAGTATGTTAGACATTATAACTTTTAATATTCTCATATCGCAATACCTTTCTATACCACACATACAACACCAAACTCCTGCGGCTTTAACGCAGAAGTCTGGTGTCGAGTTTTTTTATTAATCGCAATACTCATCATAATAATCATAGCGAGGTTCGCAAGAACGATAGCAATGATGTCCATAATAAGGACGATAAACCACTGGACGATACACCGGTCTATAGCAAGGTTCTGCATAATAGGTTCTGTGGCATGAAGAATCTGCCAAAACAGCACCCGTTAACACTCCTGCAAAAGCTCCTGCTGCAAACCACCCTGCATCATCACTATGGGCTCTGGATTGCTGAGGGCTCATGAACGAGAATAAACCTAACACCATCAAAACTACTAGTAACTTTTTCATTTTAAATCCTCCTTTTTCATCTGGCAGTATATAAAGCAAGATCAATGCCAATTATGTTAATAGTCTCTGCAAGAATATATTATGACAATTTATCTATTTTAGACCTTAAAATATTGTTTCAAAATGGAGCATTTTTTGTATAATTGTTATACGTAATGGGGCTTACTTAAAGGAGAAAAGCATGGCATTCGAAAGCAAACATTTACAGCAAGTTCTTCATCAATTAGGAGATGAAGCTCTGGGAGAACTGATTAAAGTCAGTACACTCATTAACTCCTCTTTAGATTTATCTGAGATTCTTGCCTTTGTGATGGATTTGACCAATCGGCTTCTCAACTGTGAAGCGAGTTCCCTTTTACTTTTAGATGAAAAAACAAATGAGCTTGTATTTCGATCGGCAACTGGCCAAAAAGCAAAAGATTTAAAACAAATCAGTCTTAAAATGGGACAAGGTATTGCGGGATGGGTTGCAGAAAAAGAAAAGCCTTTGATCGTTTCAAATGCTGAAAATGATCCACGCCATTTCCAAGGAGCAGATGGGAAAATTGGGTTTAAAACCAAGTCTATTCTTTGTGTCCCTATGAAAGCCAAAGGCAAGTTGATTGGAGTAGCTGAGGCGATTAATAAAAAAGGCGACATGCAATTTGACAATGATGATTTATCTCTTCTTTCTATTCTTGCTGATCAAGCAGCCATTGCCATTCAAAACGCTAGAACTTTTGAAGAACTTCAGCAAAACCATCAAAGTTTAAAACAAGAAATTGAATCCAAATACAATTTGGTAGGAAAATCTGCTCAGATTCAGGAAATTCTTAAAATAGCAAAGAAAGTAGCAGCTGGAGACTCTACCCTTCTTATCCGAGGGAAAAGTGGAACAGGTAAGGAAATGTTGTCACGAACGGTACATAATTTAAGTCCGAGAGCCAATAAACCTTTTGTTGCAGTCACTTGTTCTATTCTGACACCTACACTTCTTGAAAGTGAACTTTTTGGACATGAAAAAGGGGCTTTCACAGGTGCTGATGCCAGGAAAATTGGCCGCTTTGAAATGGCGAATGGAGGAACCCTTTTTTTAGATGAAATTGGAACGTTAGCTCCTGAAACACAATTAAGGCTCTTACGTGTTTTACAGGAAAAAGAGTTTGAACGTGTCGGAGGCACAGAAACAATTAAAGTTAATGTGCGCATTATTGCAGCAACCAATGCTGATCTTGAAAAAGCGATTGCCAGTGGAGAATTTAGAGAAGACTTGTATTACCGACTCAAAGTCATAGAAGTTTTTATGCCTGATCTCAAAGATAGGCCTGATGACATTGAAACTCTGAGCAAACATTTCCTTGAAATTTATTCACGTGAAATGAGCCGTTCCGTAAAAGGTTTTTCAAAAGAGGCTTTGGAAATTCTAAAAAATTACGCCTGGCCTGGAAATGTTCGTGAACTGAAAAATACCATTGAGAGAGCTGTCGTCTTAGGAGGAAGCGAACAGATTATCCCAGAAGATCTCCCCATGGAAATACGCATGGGTAAAATTTCCTCTTCTTCAACTCAAAGCACCCCAGCCACACCCTCTTCTGCCCTACCTGAAGGATTTTCATTAGAAGCAGCTGAAGCTAGACACATTCAAGAAGTGCTACAGAAAACCAATTGGAATAAAAGTAAGGCCGCCGAACTTTTGGGCATTTCAAGAAATCGTTTGGATCGCAAGATTGAAGGATATAAATTACAGTAGCTCTCTTTTCCACTCCCACTCCCAGAAAATCATGAATTACTTTTTAAGGATCGTTGATGAGCCTTGTGGCAAAGTATCTTTAAAAATAAATTTCTACTATTTTCTTACTAAATAGATCGATCAAAAAGGTTTGGATGCAAGGCGCGGGCGAGTGACCGAGGAGACGTATGTTATTTTATACGTCGCACAAGGGAACGAAGCACGAAACGTAGCAGACAAGCCTTTTTCATCGATCGCCTACTCCACGGTCACACTCTTTGCTAAATTGCGTGGCTTATCAATATCACACCCTCGATAAAGAGCAATGTAATAAGCCAAAAGCTGTAGAGGAATCACATTGAGCAAAGGCGAAAGCTCTTCAAGTGTTTCAGGGACTTCAATAACATGGCGGGTAAGCTGTTTAACAATTTTATCGCCTGGATTTGCAATCGCAATAATTTTACCACCACGTGCTTCAATCTCTTTTACATTCGAAATCATTTTTTCATAGGTGCTCCCTTGGGTACATATACAGATCACAGGAAATTGCTTATCAATCAAGGCAATAGGTCCATGCTTCATTTCCCCAGCTGCATAAGCCTCCGCATGACTATAGGAAACTTCTTTATTTTTAAGAGCTCCTTCTAATGCCGTTGGATAATTAAATCCGCGTCCCAAATAAAAAGAGCTTTTGGCCTGATGATGTTTTTTAGCAGCAATTTTGATCGCATCTTGATGATCTAAAATCCATTGAATTTTTTCTGGAATTTTCATCAATTCTGAAAGAAGCCCCGTCGCAGCCTGATTCGTCATCTGTCGTCGTGCACGACCTAAAAAAACACTTAAAAGATAAAGGGCTGCAAGTTGTGTCAAATAAGCCTTGGTAGAAGCCACACTGATTTCAGGACCTGCCTGTGTATAAATCACATGGTCGCTTTCACGCGTCAAAGTGCTCCCCACAACATTAACAATGGATATGACACGACAACCTAATTCTCGCGCTTTGCGAACACTGGCCAATGTATCGGCTGTTTCACCTGACTGACTGACCGCCAAGACTGTGGTACCAGGACTGAGCTGAATGGCACGATATCTAAATTCGCTTCCGACTTCCACTTCAACAGGAATGCTGGTATAACGTTCCAAAATATATTTACCGCATAGTCCCGCATAATAAGCTGTTCCACAACCAATAATCATCAATCGTTCGATGGATTGACATTCAGATCGATCTAAAAATTTTTTCTCAAAACGAACGGCTCCCTTCTCAAGATCAATTCTCCCCATCCAAACATTTTTTAAAATATTCGGCTGCTCATAAATTTCTTTAAGCATGAATTTTTCAAAACCACCTTTTTCTGCCTCTTCAACTTTCAAAGTCACATGATCCACTTTAAATGTAACACATCGACCCAAAAGATCTTTCACCTGACAACCTTCTTTACGAATCACGGCCATTTGACCATCTTTAAGATAAATAACTTTTCTGGTTTTAGAAATGAGGGCAGAAACATCACTGGCAATAAAATTTTCATCTTGCCCTAATCCCACCACCAATGGACTTCCAAAGCGT
>JAYRIK010000173.1:0-4466 GCA_041906865.1 Candidatus Auribacterota bacterium | reverse complement strand
TGATCATTTTCAAGCCTCTTGGGTGACACAGGGTCCTAAAATTGGTCAATTAAGTTTAAAATATGGCGTCGACGATTTAGGAAGCTTAATGATTGAGGAAAATGTAGTTCGTGCTGCAGGAACTGTTTTCTTTATGACTGAACCTGAAATGGTTCGTCTGATTGAAAATGCAGGGTATCAAGCGAAGCGACGCACGATGAAATACGAAATTTTAGGTGATCCATATTTTCGACTTCAAAATGTGAATAAAAAACTCTCCGATTTATCGGCTGTTTCTTCGTAATAGGTATGAAATTTTCCTTAAGATATCTTTTAATAGGAACTCTCTTTTTTTCTTTATCCTTTCCTCTGTATGCCCTGGCTCCATGGTCTAAAGTAGAAAATGAAAAGTTCAGAAAAGATTTTCGTCAAGCAATGGAATATCTTAAGAAAGGAGATTACAAATCTGCTGCAATCCTATTAGATATTCCAGAAGAACATTTAAGTTCTATTGTTTCTGAATCAGATTTTGCGGTTTTAACATTAGATTTCCCCCCATTCAAAACATCTCCTCCAAAAACGCAAGGCAACTTGGAAGTAAGAGAAGAGGAGTTTTTAAGAAGAACATTTATATATCCTGTACTTGATCCTGTCGAGCAAGAACGTTTTAAAAAACACATTTTAGAAAGAGTAGAACAGGCAAAACCCATCATTGATCGGGTTTTAAACTGGATAGAGCTGAACGCAAAAGCACGTCCTGGTCAGATGAGTTGTTCTCAAATAAAAGGAATTTTTATTGTGGGAAGTTGGCTTTGGTATGGACTGTATCCAGGCGAAATTTTTGATAAGAAACCTTCAGACTTAGATCTCTTTTTTGTTGTAGATGGTCCTGTAAAAGATCCTGCTATAGGAATACGTGTGGATACTACAGCGGTTGACATTCATAGGGTGAGAGAAGAAGATTTTTTAGAGCCAAGGGGAAATGGGATATTTTTAAAACTAATAGCCTATGAAGGCATTCAAATAGAGGGGCCTTTATATTTTGAAGGGCAGAAAGCAAGTCCTCAACATCTTTTTGTTCTTACCAATAATTGTATTAAGCGGTTTATAGAAGGGATGGAAGTAGGTGGAGAGTGGTCTCAAAAAGCAATTTTGAGATTAAAAAAAGCAGAAGACATTTTGAATTATTTAATGTGGAGTTATGGAAAGGAAAAAGTTAATTTTGAACCAGTTTGGAATTTGCTTAAGCGGGGAAATGTAACAAAAGAAGAGTTATCGGATATAGTGAGCTTTCTTCTCAAAGTATTTTTATCAGCAAAGGAAAGTATTAAGGAATCAATCATTGAAAGAAAAATAAAAAATTTAGTCGATGTTTCTTGTTAGTTCAAAGTTCAGAGGATGTTTCTTTTTCTGTGGAATCTTTAGGTTGTTCTTTCTTGTCCATACAAAATTGATCGATGATGCTTCGATTTTGATCTGTAATCTCCGTATAAAAAATAGCAATGTCAAACATGCCTTGCCTCTGAGTGGGTTCCATACGAACGACACGAGCGACTAATTGAACAGGTTTTTTAATGTGGGGCAGGGAAAGGTTGACATCGATAATGGTATTAACAGGAATGATTTTAGATGAGCGGAAAAGCAGACCTGATGCGCTTAAATTAATGGTTAATGCAGCTTCAGGTCTTTGAAAAAACTTTCCATGAACTTTGTGTTCGATGAAATAGCGTTCATCAGCCCCGAAGTATCGACGAACATAACCACGCTTCTCTTCATATCCCATAATTTTTAATTATATCAATTCGTTTCAAGAAGAGGGAGAATTTTTGAAAAGAGAGCTTTGGTTAAGTTCTCTAAAGATGTGATAAAATGAATATTAAGATATTTTTTGTTCTCAAAAGGGTGAATATTTTATAAAGGTTGCTTAAATTGAATAAAAAATCTCGTTTTAAAGCTGTTTTCTTTGATGCCGGAGGAACTCTTTTTACACCTCATCCTTCTGTTGGAGAAATCTATGCAAATATAGCGAGACCTTATGGGTGTATTTTAAATCCTAAAGAGGTGGAAGAACGTTTTAAGCAAGAGTGGCTTCGCCGTGATCATTTACCTCATCCCGATGTCCATCCTGAAGAGAAAGTTTGGTGGTATGAATTGGTAAAAGATGTTTTTTCTTTTTATGATCCTATTCGTGAGTTCGATTTATTTTTTAATGAACTCTATGACGTTTTTGCCAGGCCAGAATATTGGAAGCTTTTCCCAGAGGTTGAAAGTGTGATTCAAGGGCTTAAAGAAAGAGAATTTATTTTAGGAATCGTATCAAATTGGGATGCAAGACTGATTCCTCTTTGTGAAGGTTTAAGCATTCAAAAATCTTTTGATTTTATTCTTGCTTCAGGTATTGTCGGTTCTTCAAAACCTCATCCAGGTATTTTTGAAGAAGCTTTACGCCTTTCCAAAGTGAAGCCTCATGAAGCGATTCACATAGGAGACAGTCTTAAAGATGACGTCAAAGGTTCTCAGAAATTAGGTATTGAAGCTGTACTTGTAGATCGGTCCGGTCAAAAAAGACATCCTGTGACGACCGTGAAAAGTTTGTCGGAACTACTTCCTTTTATCATGAGTAGTTAGCAATTTTTGAGATAATTTGATAATTAAGTGGCGGGTCCTGCCACTCGTCAGCCCCACCGTGCTCAGCAAAAGTTGCGCTCGGTGGGGCGCCCCGCCGAGTGGCACCCGCATCTATAAAATATGCATACGTTTATATACAAAATCTAAATCACTGATTACTATCCTTTCCTCGATCTGAAGTGTAATCCTTGATATAATAGATACGAAGAGCGTGAGGGAAAAGCCATGTTTCTCATCCGAAGCATAGAAAAAAAAGATCTTAATGCTTTCTTCCGTTTGGCGTCTATTTTGGACACTTATAATCTCCCCAAAGATCGCCAGCTTCTCTCCAAAGTGATAGAAATCTCCAGAAAATCTTTCGAAAACATTCTTAAAAATCCTCATGATGGGCGTTTTGTTTTTGTGGCTGAAGATGTGGAATCCGGAAAAATTGTTGGAACTTCTGAAGTGCTTGCCAAAAGAGGGGTGCCTGGAAAACCTTTTATTTATTGTGATGTGGGTGTCGATTGTCTGAAGAGTAAAACTTTAAAAAAAGAAGTTACGCATCGTTATATCAAACTTCGTTCAACCGAGGATGGTGCAACAGAAGTAGGTGGATTGGTAGTAGATCCTCACTTTCGTGGGAAAGGAACAGGCATTGGGAAAGCCCTTTCCTATATTCGGTTTATGTATATGAAAGCCCATCCGAGTCGGTTTCAAAAAAGAATATTAGCTGAGCTGTTAGCTTATCTGGATGCAAAGGGAGAAAATCCTCTTTGGAATTTTTTAGGAAAGCATTTTACGGGCCTTTCTTATCATGAGGCTGATCATTTAAGTGCCTCTAATAAAGAATTTATTCTTTCCCTTTTTCCCTCAGAAAAGATTTATACATGTTTATTACCAGAAAAAATCCAAGCCATTTTAGAAAAACCTGGGGTGGACTCTATTCCTGCCAAACTTCTTTTAGAAAAAATAGGATTTAAATATTTAAATCAAGTAGATCCCTTTGATGGTGGACCTTTGTATGGTGCGAAAACACATCAAATTTTATTAATTCGGAAAACAAAGAGTTATATTCTTTCGGGGAACTGTGAGGAAGATGAAAAACCTACGGGTTTTGCTTTGGTTGAAGGCAAAGGCAAGATTCGAGCTTGTTTAGTCACTGCGCAGATCGGAAACGACAGAGTGTGTATTGATCAAAAAAGTGCGGAGCTTCTTCAAATAAAATTAGGGGAGAAACTTTGGTATTACAAATATTTGTAACTGGGGATGGTGGATAGTGAATTGAAAGAAAATCCAAAACTGTAATGAATCATAGATTGCTAATCCCTATTCACAATACACTAACCACATTTTTTGAGGTTCAAAATGCGTGCCATTGCTTTAGGTGATCCTTCCTTCTTTCGAATTAAATCTGGCTCTAATCCCCATACCCGTAATCGTTGGGGTTTGAGAAAACGAGTTGATTTATCACGCGCTTTGGCTCAATGGAAACGATTCAAATCTCAATTAGAAGAAATAGGTTTGTATGTTTTTGTAATTCCTCCTCAGAAAGAATGGCCAGGCATGGTTTTTCCTGCCAATGCAGGTGTTGTCATAGATAGGGAAATGGACAAACCCTTTCGTGAAAAATTTTTTCTCATGAGTCGGCTTATTCCCGGTCGCGCTGGAGAAGGACATTATTATCGTCCTTTTCTTGAAAATTTAGGATTTCAAATTCGAGAAATCCCTTTTTCTTTTGAAGGAGAAGCTGATTTTTTCCCGGCAGGGCCTTATTGGATGATGACTTATGGGAAAATCATTCGTCAATGCTATCAATTCAAATGGGGGATTCCACCCTACAAGCGTGTTTATGGATTTAGGACAGATATACATATGTT
>JAYRIK010000172.1:0-3586 GCA_041906865.1 Candidatus Auribacterota bacterium | reverse complement strand
GCCGATTATAAAAGTGTAGACGTATTAAAAAGCCTTCCAAAAGAAAAAATTGAAGAGTAAGTTAAATGATTAAATATTTTTTTATTTTATTCGCAACAACTAATTTTCTTCATGCTGAAGAAGTTAAGTTGATTGAGCCTACTAATCAATTTCCACTTGAACTTAATTTACTTTTTAAAACAATTCAAAATCAAAACTTGAGTAATCCCCAATATCTTCGATTACAAAAACATGCCTATATTTTAGATGCACTTGCTTCATCTCTTTCAAAAGAAGAACTCTTTAAGAAAATAAGCACACACCCCTACGCAGATAATCCTGATCTCTGCTGCCATATTAACAAAGTCGAACCCATGCAAAGAGCTGTTCAAGGCCTCAAAGCCTGGATCAGCGCTCTCAGAAAAGATCAATCTTCCTCTCGGAGCAATATAGAAATACTAGAAGGCTACGAAGGTGGGCTTATTAAAATTAATCCTCTTGCAAATTGGACGCGTAAAGAAATTTGGAATTATCTTTATCATAACAATGTCCCCTATCACCCACTTCATGATCAAGGGTTTCCAAGTATTGGATGCGAACCCTGCACAAAATCTATTGAAGCTGGAGCTGAAGAAAGATCAGGTCGCTGGGCAGGCAAAGGAAAATTAGAATGTGGTATTCATACCTTTTTAAAAAAGGAAAAAATCGAGACTAAAACACCATGACTGCAAATTTAAAATCTAAAAGCCCTTCAGAATCTCGAACCATTATGTCGCAACTAATGATGCCCAACGATGCCAATCATCTGGGAACGGTCCATGGAGGCGTTATTTTGAGCATTGCCGACAAAGTTGCGTATGTCTGTGCATGTCGACACGCAGATTCCTACTGCGTTACAGCTTCGGTTGACCGTGTTAGTTTCGATTCTTCCATCAAAGTTGGCCAATTGGTTATTTTTGATGCGACCGTACGATATGTCGGAAGAACTTCTCTAGAAGTTGGGATTGATATTTTTGCTGAAGATATCATCACAAAAGAAAGAACGCATACCAACGATTGTTATTTCACCATGGTTGCTATTGATGAAAAAGGGAAACCCAAACCCGTCCCCGCTCTCAGCCTAGAAACGGAAAAAGAAAAAAAGAGATACGAAAATGCTAAGCTTCGAAAAGAACTTAGTTTGAAGTATGCTCAAGAGAAGAAAAACACAACAGATTAAAAAGCTTCAAAGATAATCCTGCAAATTTGAAGCTAAAATTGTTTCAACATGCCCATCTAAGAAGGCAATGTTTCCTTTTCCTCGATGTCTAATTTTAAACGAATCCGTTCCCAGTGTTTCCGAAACTGCATCACCTAAAATCGCGAGCGGTTTATTTGAACTTAAATTATTTTCAGGCAGAGAAGTTAATTTATAATTCAAAATATTCTGGTTTAATCCGTATGAGCCTCTTGTAAGAGATGCATTATCAAAACTTCTTAAATCATCCGGGCAAATAATAATTTTTGATGGATTTGTATAGTATTTTTGAATGATTGAACCGTAAAGCGTTGTCGGAAAATTCCCTTCAAAATCATTTGAGTATGCACATACAGCCAAAGCCAATTGTCGTACTTGTGTAACACATATGGCTGTTCTTGTTCTGCTTTTGATATGGGATATAGCAGGCAGAAGGAAGGCTGCTAAAATACTTATAATTCCAAGGACAGAAAGAAGATCAAATAGAGTTATTCCGAATATGTTGTTTTGTGTATTGCGCTCTACGTCTTTCGTCATTGTATCTCTTTAGGTTACGGATGAGCGAAGACTAACGACTGCCTTTATTATGTTCCAATCTGAATACCACTCAAGATTTGATTTAAGGTTTGAATGGCCGAAAAAGAAGCTAAAGAACTGGTTTTTGGATTTTTAGGGGACGGTTCGTTTTCGATTAAAAAAGTTGCTTTCCCAAATTCTCCCTCAATAAAAATCTCATGCGTATTTTTCTTAAAACTTCTCGAAGTGATAAGGGTGACTCGTGTCTTTTCAAGACCGATACCAGCCAGGCTTAAAGTAGCAGCAACATTGACATTCTGAGGGAAAGCTTTTATGGCTTCAGAGGCTTTACCTTCAAATATTGTCTTTTCTCCTAAAATAGAATCCAAGTCGATATTTGATTGCTCAATGAAAGGAGCCCCTCTCAATGCTTCAATAGGCTTACGGGTCTTTAACGTGACCGTGTATATTTTCCCAATACTAGCAGACTTTAATAAATCAACTCCCCCAATTGCACCAGACGGAAGATAAACCCGAATGCCTCTGCCTTCAATTTGCTCAATCAAGCCTTCTTCTTGAAAAAGCCCCCCAACACTTAAAATCAAAACATCTCTTCTAAGAAGGCATGCTTGCCTTAAAAGATGGGGAACAACATCTGCATGAGCTGCCTCAACAATGAGATCGGATTGTTCAACACATTCGAGGAGACCTACATTTGGAATGTTTTTACCTGTTGCCTGATCAAAATTCTTTTTATGTTGAGGGTCAACTTCACAAACAACTTCAAGCGTTGCCGAATGAGAAAATTTTCCTAAAACAGCCAAAGCGACTTCTGTTCCAATGGTTCCACACCCAATAAGGCCTATTCTTTTTTTAGAGCTCATTTCTTGACAGGTCTATTTTTATCGTTCACCAAAATAATTTTAGGTTTATGTTTTTTGGCTTCTTGAGATTCCATTTGGGCATAAGTAATAATCAAAACCGTGTCTCCAACACAACCCCATCTGGCCATTCCTCCGTTCATTCCAATAACGCCAGAATTTCTCTTTCCGACCATGACATAGGTTTCCAGACGAGCTCCATTGTTCACATTAATGACTTGAACTTTTTCATACAGCGAGATGTCTGCAGCCTCCAGCAATGCTTCATCAATGGTAATGCTTCCTCTATAGCGTAAATTGGTTTGTGTAACAGTAGCCCCATGAATTTTTGACTTTAAAAGTGTTCTAAGCATGAATAACCTCTTTCAATCATTTATACTTCAATATTCAAATTATCGATCAAACGCACTCTGCCAAATTTAACAGCAAGAGCAATCAAAACCTTCCCTTTTAAGACTTTAAGGGGCTCCAGTGTATCAGAAGAAAGGATTTCTAAATAATTGATTTGTGCAGATTTTTTTGTTTTAATTAATTTTTCTATTTTTTGAATAATCTTTTTACCCTTTCGTTCTCCTCCTGAAATCATCATTTTAGCCATAAACAAAGCTTCATTTAAGCACAAACTCTCTTGTCTTTCCTTGGCAGAAAGTCGCACATTACGAGAAGAAAGAGCCAGACCATCGGCGTCTCTTATAATAGGTAAAATTTGAATTTTTATATCCCAATTTAAAGCTCTTACCATTTTTTGAATCACAAGAGCCTGCTGAGCATCTTTTTGCCCAAAGAAAGCAATATGGGGTTGAACAATATTAAAGAGCTTCGCAACAACAGTTGTTACACCTTTAAAATGCCCCGGACGATCTTTACCACAAAGCCCTGTCGACAGTTTTTTCTCTTCAACATTTGTAGAGAAATCTTTTGGATACATTTCTTTTGCGGATGGGCAAAAAACAACATCCACATGATGCGATTG
>JAYRIK010000171.1:0-4818 GCA_041906865.1 Candidatus Auribacterota bacterium | reverse complement strand
CTTGCCTCTGATTTTATCATGAAGCATAT
Organism: Candidatus Auribacterota bacterium; assembly: GCA_041906865.1. Classification (GTDB taxonomy): domain Bacteria; phylum Auribacterota; class JACPWU01; order JACPWU01; family JACPWU01; genus CAZXEQ01. The sequence continues at coordinate 4,789 of JAYRIK010000171.1, read as the reverse complement.
GGAAAATTTTATGTCAAAAGAGGGTTCTTTGGATCAAGAGCTGGCATATTCTATGCAAGTTGTTAGTGAGGATCATGCAAAAGAAATTCTTGCGGCTGTTGCGCGTTTTAAGAATTGGGTTCAAAGCTTGGACAGCAATAAAACGCCGGGTCGCGGTTTTGTACCGATTGTTTTTTTGGGTTTTTCTAAAATTTTAAGAAAAAAGGATTGGGGAAAAAATGACTGAAAATAAAGCGCTTTCGCGCATGTCTTTTCTTTTTTCGTTCACTGATTATTTGGCATTTTTTGCTGTTCTTTCTTTCATGACCAGTTCTGGAGGCGACGCCTACACAGGATCTCTTGGGGTCATTTCCAAGGGTGTTGGAGTATTGTTGGCTGGTGTTTCATTTCCATTTCTTGTTCGTTTTTTTAGTTTGAGAAGAATTATACTTCTCTCTGTGTCCCTCACTCTTTTTGTTTTTGTTGCAATGATTGCAAATCTCCATGGATCCTACCAATTCATGTATGTTCTCATCCTATATCAGTCTTTTTTCGCTCAAATTTTTGTCTCTGCAAGAGAAACTTATTCAAAAAGTCTTGGTAGTAGTGATGATCAGAGATCCCTTCAGGCTGAAATTTTGTTATCTGTTTTTGGTGGTCAAGTTTTTGGACCAGTCCTTGGTTTTGTCGTGGCTCAGTATTCTACGCCATTCGTTGGTATCGGATTGAGTTTTCTTTCTGTTCTTTTCTGCCTGTTCTTACTTAAAGTTCTTAAGGACAATGAAGTATATACCATCACAAGTATCTTTCGACCATTTCTGTATCTGAAGGATAGCCCTCGTTTGTTGAATATATTCACAATCAGGACTGTTTACTTTTGGATACCTGCGAGCATTTTAAATGTGCTTTTGTTTCCGATCGTTTCGGAAAACTTTCATTTGTCCGGCACCCATGTTGCATTCATGTGGACAGCTACAGGTATTGGATCTACGGTTTCATCCTGGATTTTGAAGTCAGATCAACAGGTTTTTGTTCATTTCTTTGCTCCCATTCGTAGGTTTTTTGAAGGTAAAAGCGACTCATTCATCGCTTCTTGGGCTATTGCAATACTCGGTCTTGTCAGGATACCCGTTGGATTTGTTTCTTCTTTGCCTGTAGCCTTCTTTTTTATGGTCCTGGCTGGATTTTGCCTTGGTCTAAATGCGACAACCACTCAGTCGATCCGTAGAAAGCTTTGCGACAAAGATCAGCACCCTGAAATCCTGGCATTAGAGCCAATCGTTTCAAAAACGACTGACGTGACAACAGGAATTTTAACCAAGTTTATCTTCGCAGGATTTCTTATTCCTGCGAAGATTGGATTGGCAATTTCGGCTTTGCTATATCTGTTGCTTGGTTTGTATATGCGAAATGAAAAGTTGAAAGAAATTTAGTCTATTTTATAGTTTCTAAAGTTTTATTTTCTTCGGAGCTTCCTGGGTTAAGTGTAGAATCACCAAATATTTCTGTTCTAAAATCAGACTGAGAAACATTTGCTTTATCTTTCCTGTTTTTCCCACTGCATTGTTCAGCGGCAGAACAAAAAGACTTGCTGTTCATAAATTTGCCGAGTTTTGTTTGGAGATATGATCCTATTGTCGACTGATCAAGTTTTGACTCAATAAGGTCAAGCTTGTCTCTTTCATCTAGCAAATCTAGCTTCAAATCCTTCAGATTCATAAAAGCTTCAGATCTATTGAGTTGTTCCTTCAAAAGTCTCATCTGTCTGTTAACGGCGTCTATGTTGTTGTTCTTTTTTTCTAGTTCATTTGAAATTTTATCCGAATTTTCTTGAATTATCTTATTTCTTTTCTCATACATTTTAAGAAATGTTGCTTGATGATTTTCTAAGTCAGATAGCTCGTTTTGAGCATAACGTGCAGCACTCTGAACGTCCTCATCTGTATCTGAGCCAAACAAAGATCCAAACCAGTTTCCCCTTGCTGACCACGTTTTGCTTCTTGCTGTCTTTGATGCCTTTTCAATTCTGGGAGATAACTCATCCATTCTTTTTTTAAATGCTTCTCTTTCTTCTTCTGCTTTTTTTACAAGATCTTGTGATTCTTTAATTGTGTTTTCATAGTTAGAATTATATTTCTGCACTGATCTTGATACGTTTGGATCGGACTCCGTTTTTTTTATAGCACCACCGCTTCTTATTAAACCAGTTCTCTCTCCCCTCCAATCGCCAGCAGGATTGTAATCTCCGTCGTCTGCTGAAAAGGAAGGTAAAGAGACTACTTGGACAAGCACGCACGCCATAATTTGAAAATATTTTTTATTCATATCTTCATGTTAAAAAAGATGCTTGATGTTTCATAGATCTAGAGAAAAAAACCAGACTTTTGGCGTATTATTTTGAGATTTTTCATATGAAATCATCCGTTTTTCAGGTATCATTTTAAATGATACCATGATTTTTCAAAGGATCTTATGCAACCGCATGGGAAGTCATTAACGACATTAAATCCATTGGTGAGTGTTTTTATTGATCTTTTATTTTGTTCCTTCGGTGGATTTTGAATCGAAATTGGTCTCTTCGCATTCTCCTCTTTCTATTTCCCATTTATTCTTTTCAAAAAATGTTAAACCTTCTTTGTTTTTAAAAAGATTGGAAAAAATGGGCTCCATACACTCAGACAAGGAACTCATACTTTCCATATGTCCTCCTCTTGGAATTCTTAAAAATATCTTTGTTTCTGTTTTTTGAGAGTTATAGTGTTCCATTGCCCAACTAATAGGTGTTGCGGGATCTGACTCTCCATTTATGTAAACAACAGGAACCCCAGATATTTGAAACTGATTAGGGTTCCAGGTTTTTTCTATTGTTCGGCAATTACAAATAAATTTACCGGCCTCTTCGTTAGGATATTTTATTTTTTTATCAAAAATAAAAGAAGGTCCTTTCATATCTTTGGCAAAAATTTGGCATCCAGCGGCTAGGTAATTAGCAAAACTCATGTCGTCGTTCAAGAATTTCATATGCTGATTTGATTTTTCAATGTGTTCAACTAATTCATCCTTTGACATTTTTGATATTAGAGATAGAAAAGCGGCAACTACTTTAGACCCGGACATGAGGCCCAATTTTATGTCTTGCAACAGAGAAGTTTGGTCTGATTTTCCTAGAGAGTTGAACATCCTAAAAAAACCATCTTTGTCTTTTTTGGACACCAATGACCATGCATCATTAGCTACCGAAGCATATTCTTCATTTGCTTTTTCATATTCACCTTTTCCAACTATACCCTCAAGCAGAACACCTTCAACTTTTGAGTTTTGAGACTCCTTTGTAAGTATGGATGCTGCAACCGTTGCAACGGTTGTTCCAAAAGAGTGCCCATATATGACAACTTTTTTGTCTGGAATTAGTTTTATTAGCTCCGCAAACGCTTTTCCTTGAGATTCAATTTGCATAAGATCTGGGTCTGTATACTTTTTGTTTTGTCCAACACCCATATAATCCATTGTAACGATATTGAAATCAGGCGGAACACTCGATGTTCTGTCTCTCATGCAAGGAAATCCAGGTCCTCCGCACATATAAACGATGGTTCCTTTGGAAGGCTTGATTGAAGAGCTAAATATTTTGTAATTTAGGACAACAGGCTTATTATTTATTTTCATGGAAAAATTTCTAGTTTTATCGTCATACGGCAACCTCAAGACAGAGAGTAGGCCATCCATCCAAGGAGAGCTTGGAGGTATGGTATTTATGTCTTTGTTGCATGCTTGTTCTCCAGAAAAAGCAATGAAACAGAAAAAAGATGCACTTAAAGCAAGAATTTTACTCATCGCCATTTTCATTGAGGAATTCACCTTTTTTTTCTTTAAATTTATATCGACGAGACATCATTGAAAAGATGTTGTCACTAGCTAAACCGACAGCTTCACCGTTGTAAAGCTTTGTCAGACCGTCTGTGCTAAGAGGTAGTGCTTGATTTTCTGTAGCTGAAGAAACAGATCCTGTTCCAAGACCCAATCCATCTTCTATAGAAGATCCATTTGGATTGGATTTTGATCCAGCAAACCCAGTGGATGAGTCGTCAAGCCCACCGCTTTCAAGAAGTTTTTTCATTTCATCATTGATGGACTTATTTGCATCAGCAAGAAGTTTTTTGCTACCCTCACCGAACATTTTTTCCCAGTCTTTATCTGTTTTTAATTTCGACCCATCAAAAGATTGACCATTTGGCATCGTGACTTTATTTTTTTCAAAATCAATTCCAATTCCTGCTTTTTTTAAGGCGGCTAAGTTTTTTTTCATCTCAGCTTTTTTGCCATTCAATTTATCGTCTTTAAAGTCGACGTTATTTAAAAAATTTCCATCTGCATCTGGATTTACATCAGGAGACGATACGGTACACAGTTTTGGATCTGAACATCCAAATGAATTTGCTAAACCTCCATATTGAGCTTGCTTTTTAGAATTCTCAGCAATCTGAGCTAGTGATTGCATTAAACTCATGGAAGAGAATGCACAAGTCATTGGTTCTTTCGGAGGAAAACATGTCATTTTAACCATCGTTCCCATTATTACAGCGCCAATGCCATTCACAACAACACCAAGGTTATTTTTTTTCTCTGCCTGCTTTGAACTATCGTAGATATTTGAACTACCTTGAGTCTGTTTTCCATTCCAACTGGATTGTGATCCACCGGTTTGTTGTGTTTTTACCGTTTCAACTGAAAATGAAGCTATTGAAAATACAAATAAAGTGATGGTTATTTTTAAAGACTTCATTTACTGCTCATCCTCTTTAATCATTTG
>JAYRIK010000170.1:0-8169 GCA_041906865.1 Candidatus Auribacterota bacterium | reverse complement strand
GAGGCGAGGACTTAATATGGCCTTAGAGGTAGAGAGCATTCCATTTTTTCATGATTTGTCAGTGGAAGAGATCAAGATCCTAAAGCAGTGCTTGATAGAAAAATCGTATCAAAAAGGGGAAATGCTCCATATAGAAGACTTCCCGTGTTCCCGTCTTTTTTTTGTGCGAAGTGGAAAGATTAAAACACTTCGTTCTTCCTCCGATGGTCGTGAACAGATTCTTGAGATTCTTGGTGCTGGGGATACCTGTGCTTGTAATCCAGGGGATCTTAAGTGGCATTGTACAACGACAGCGCAGGCTTTAAGCCCTTGTACAGTTTGGCATCTTTCACGAGAGAATTATGTGAAAATGATTCAAAATAATTCTAAGTGGGTGCATGCTCTGAATGAACTTTTTGCCAAACGTCTTCGATGTTTTAGTGATCTTATTGAAGAATTTACTCTGAAAGATTCTAAGAAAAGATTGGTTAAGTTCCTTTTTAATATGCTTGAAACTACAAAGGGGAAAGCTTATCAGGAGGGCGTTCTTTTTGTTTTTTTGACACGAGAAGAAATTGCTCATCGACTTGGAACTGCTCGTGAAACTGTTGCCCGTCATCTTTCAGAATTGAGGCACAAGCATTTGATCGATATACAACCCTATCAAATTATTATCCGTGATAAAAAAGGTCTTGAAGCGCTTCTTCAATGAGACCGTAAAGTCCCTTTCTAAAATATTTTCATTAAAGTTTAATTAAAGGGTATAAATTTGTGAAACGAAAGTATTTTAGGGATGTCATTAAATCTCCAACTTTTTCCCTTTGGTCTCTGGGAATGTCCAAATCCATAGGCCTGTGAGTAGTGCGAACAGAGCTGCAATAGAAATGCCTCCACTCAATCCAAATTTTCTGGCGACGATAGCAATAATGACCGGGGTAAAGAATTGAATTCCTCTGGCTAAATTAAAGGCTGAACCCATCGCTGTACTTCGAATAGAAGTTGGAAAAAGTTCTGTAAATAAAGGACCGTAACCTCCAAACATGCCGGTGCCAAAACCAACTAAAAACATAAAACTTAAAATGAGGGGAGGATAGACTGCAATGATATCCCAAAACAGTGTGATCATGATGAGTCCCATGCTCATGATCAAGGAATAGACAGAATAGGTGGGTCTGCGCCCCCATTTATCTGCAAAGAAACCAAAAGAAAAATATCCTAGAAAACCGCCAGTTTGAGTGACTAGAAGCCATAAGGCTGACTTAACCATTGAAAAATGGCGCTGTTCATGTAAATAACCAGGCAACCATGAATAGGTAAACCAGTAGGCGGACATGTCAAAAACTGCAAGGATGAGTGAAAGAAAAAATAGTTTCCGATGAGGGGCTCTGAAAAGGATTTGATAGCTCTTTGCTTCTCCTTTCTCAAGATGTTGCTTTTTTCTTTCAACCCAAAGGTCTGATTCAGGAAGTTTTTTTCGAATAAAAACAACAAGCATGGCAGGAAGCACTGAAATAAAAAAACACATTCTCCAACCAAGGTGAGGAGCGACAAAACCTCCTATTAAAGAAGCAAGGGCCACTCCAACAGGGGCTCCTGTTTGCATAAATGCACCATAACGCCCTCTAACTTTTGCAGGAAATGTTTCTCCTATGTATGTTTGACCTGTGGCCCATTCTCCTCCAACTCCCAGGCCTGTGATCATTCTAAAAAACATAAGCCATGGAAGATTGAAGGCCAAGCCGCTTAGGAATGTGCCGATGCTGTATGTCAAAATTGTCCATTGAAGAATTTTTTTTCGTCCAAAGCGATCCGAAAGAATTCCAAAAATAACTCCTCCCAGGGCTGTAGCTGCTAGAGATGCCCCAAGAACATAGGAAAGCTCAATATGGTTCAGATGAAGTTCTTGGCCGATAGGAATCAGTAGGAAGGTGTAGAGAATGAGATCATAAAAGTCGAATACCCATCCTGCCCAGCTCATCAGCAGGATTTTGAAATGTATTTTTGTCGGCTTTTCATAATCTTTGAGCATGATTGAGTGAGTCATAATCTTACCATCTCAATGGTGATACTTTTCAATAAGATTCTTTAAAAGAATCTTATTGATCTGCTGCTTGATCGAAAGCGGGGGCTTTAAATTCAGCCACATTTTCTCTGCAGCAAATGCTAAACCCACATAAATCTGATTGGACAATGTCTTGGGCCAGCACATCACGAATTGCTTTATGGATTCTCTGCTTGCAGGTATGACTTAAGTTTAATGCGTGCTCTTCTTCAATGACTAATTCTACTTTCTCTTCGATTTCTTGTATAAGGGTATTAAGGGTTAGATCAAGTTTGATGAAAAGCCGGGACATATCATCCTCCTTTCCTACAGTTTAATTATGAAGAGATCAGTATCTGAGTTCTATGATATGGATCATAGGGATTTAATCGGTAGATTTAGATGCTGAAACGAGAGTTGATTAAAGGATATAAAGGCTTACAAAAACTATAATCCAAACAACATCTACAAAATGCCAATACATAGATCCTACATGAATGGCATTATGATGATGTTCTGTCTCAGTGCTTCGCATGCTTTGAATGAGGAGAAAAACGAGAAGCAAGATTCCAATGAGTACATGCAGACCATGAAATCCTGTGATGGTGAAAAATACAGAGGCAAAGGCTCCGGTTTGGGGGACTAAGCCCTCATGAATGAGTCGAATCCATTCAAAAGCCTGAAGGCTTAGAAAACCAGAGCCTAAGATAAGGGTGATAAGAAGATGATTCATTAGCTTTTTTCGATTTTGAGTGGAAATATTTTGCCCAGCTCGATGCATGAAAATGCTACTGGATAGAAGTACGACGGTATTGATGGATGTTAGTAAAAGGGGTAAATGGGGTGATTGTGGAGGAGGCCATGAAGTACTTCCAAAACGAAGGACAATATAAGCCGCGAGCAATGTCGCAAACATCATGGCCTCTGTTCCTAAAAAAATAAGCATTCCAGCAGTTGAAATGACTTTTCTTTTTTGGATAGAAATTTCTTCAAATGTCATAACATCATCCTTTTACTTTCAAAATTTCAGATTGTGCAAGCCAGTCTTTGCTTTGAAGATCAGGTCGACTGTATTCGCTGGGCCCATGATAAACGATGGGAATATTTTCAAAATTGTGATGAGGGACGGGAGTGGGAACAGTCCATTCTAATGTGGTTGCATGCCAGGGATTCGCTTCAGCTTTTTTTCCAAAGAATAGACTCCAGAAAAAATTAAAGATAAAAAGAAGTTGCGAGCTTCCCAAAATAAAAGCAGCCCAACTGATTTTAATATTGAGTGGTTGAAAACGTTTTAAAAAATCATAAACAGTAGGATCTGCTATTCTTCTCATCATTCCGCCTATTCCTAAAAAAAACATTCCAAAAAAGACATAGCATAGAGAAACAAATGTAATCCAAAAATGGATTTTAGCGATTCCCTCATAGGTGTAACGACCAAACATTTTTGGAAACCAATAATAAATGGCAGCAAAACTTCCAAATAATACAGATGCAGCAAGGGTGAAATGAAAATGCCCTACCACAAAGTAGGTATCGTGAATGTAAACATCAATAGCCTGAGAAGCATTGAAAATACCTGTTAATCCTCCTAGTGCGAAAACTACAATTAAGCCTAAACAAAAATGCATAGGAATAGTAAAACGCAAACTTCCTTTCCATAAAGTTCCAAGCCAATTTAAAAAGAAGACAGAAGAAGGAATGCTTACCAGAAAAGTAGTGTACATGAAAACTTTTCCCAGATTTCCATTCATACCACTTGGGTACATGTGATGAGCCCAGACAATGCCACTTAAAACCGAAATAATTCCCATGGAAATAACAGTGGCCTTATAGCCAAATATGGGTTTTCTTGAAAATACAGCTAGAAGATCCGAAACGATGCCCCAAGCAGGAAGAATCAAAATATAAACTTCAGGATGTCCAAAAGCCCAAAAAAGATGTTGGTAAAGGAGAACTTGTCCTCCTGTGGGAGATAGATATCCGGAACTAAAAAAAGTTGTTCCTGCAATTCTATCTAAAAGAAGGAGGACAAGCGTGATAGCAACTACGGGAACAAAAACCGCATTCAAAACTGCTGTATAAAAAAGCCCCCAAATGGTCAGAGGAAGTCTTGTAAAGTTCATACCTGGGGCGCGTAACATAATGATGGTCGTGATGTAATTAACAGCACCTGCAATCGTTGATAGTCCGGCAAGTGCGAGACTTAAAATCCATAAAATTTGACCTCCATGAGGCGTAAAAAGGCTAGCCAGGGGAGGATAAGAGGTCCATCCGGCTTGGGCTGTTCCTCCTTTGACAAAGAAAGAAAGTGTAAGTAATAAGCCTGAAGGGATCATGAGCCAGAAAGAAATCATGTTTAATTTTGGAAAGGCCATATCTCTTGCGCCAATTTGTAATGGAATCAGATAATTTCCCAAGGCTCCGATTAAGATAGGTGTCACGGCGAAAAACACCATGATGGTTCCGTGCAATGTGACCAACATGTTATAATTTTCGGGAGCTAGAACTCCTTTGAGTGCAGGGAAAAGTAATTTTCCAATCACAGGTATAGGCTTAAAAGGATAAGCCAGTTGCCAGCGAATGACCATGGCCATGAAACCTCCTACCAATAGAAAGAAAAGGCCTGTAAATAGAAATTGCTTTCCAATGACTTTGTGATCAGTAGAGAAGATGTATTTTTTTAGAAAGATTTTCATGTTTACCATTCTTCTTCTGAAGAAGTTTTTTGATTTTCTTTTCTTTGTTCGTTAAGCCACTTTTCAAGATTTTCTTTGGTTTCAACTGTTAAATGACCTCTCATTCGATAATGTCCCAGTCCACATAACTCTGCGCAGGCAATCTCAAATGCTCCAAGCTCTGTGGCTTCAAACCAAACTTTCTGGGTCATGCCTGGAACAACATCTTGTTTGAATCGGAAATTAGGAAGCCAAAAAGAATGAATCACATCCTTGGATTCAAGTTCAACGATGACAGGTTGGTGAATGGGAATATGAAGTTGATTGATGGTACGAATGTCGTCAGAGGTATTAAATTGTCCATCTATTCCTGGATATTGAATATTCCATACATACTGTTGTGCAAGGATGCGAACTGGAAATGTGTTTTCAGTTGGAATTCTTTTGTGAAAATCATCCCATACTCTTGCGCTTAAATTAGCAAGATGCATATCAATAAAAAAGAAAACACATAAAGCAAGTCCGACTGTGAGGATAAGATGAGGCAAGCGATTTCCATGGGTGTATAAAGATTGATGATTCGAACGCTCCCGATATCGAATCATACAATAAAGTAGGATAGAGACAACCAGAAGAAAGGCAATGCCTGTTTCAATGACAGTCCCATAAAAAAGAGCATCAACTTTATGTCCTAAGGTTGAAATATCTTTTGGAAACAAATTTTGTTTTTCTAACATAGTTTAAAATTTCTGGCTAAATTTTTAAGTGATAATAAATGATTAAAATAAATCGAAGTATGATTTAGATCAGCATTCTTGTTTTTGGGGGTGTAAAAAAGTTTTAAAAGGAACTAGCTTGGGTCAGAGCGTCAATTACATCTTTTGCAGAGTAAGATTTATTCCCCCTTTTTATGAATCGGCTTATATTTTTTAAGTCCTCGCCAGCTGTGACGAGAGGTTTTTCGATGTTTCCATTTGCTAAGCTCTGAGGAAGTCCAATGTTAGCTAGGAGTCCGTTGCAAAGGCATTTTCTCCCCATAACTTCTTCAGGATTTCCTCCTTTTTTAATGTAATATTCTATGGGTTCGGCCGGACATCGATATCCAACAGAACCATCTTCTTTTTTGTAGAGATGTCTTAAGTATCCGAGGTCGCAAATTCTTTCTCTGGTATAGTAGATCATTTTTTCAGAATTAGAATTTTCTAATGGAATTACTTTAAAAGGAAATTTTGTGGGGGAGGCAAGAGGGTCTGTAAAAATATCAACTTCACCTTTGATAGATTTTTCAATCAGTTTTTCTTTGATAGATGGTTCCAGGCCTGACTCGTTACAAAACGCAAATGCAGTTCCTACCTGAATTCCTGTTGCACCTAAGTCAAGAGCTTCCTTGAGACGTTCTGGGGTGCTAAAAGAGCCTGCAAGCCAGAAAGGGAGATTCAGACTTTTTATTTTTTCAAGATCTACATCGTCTTTAAATCCATAAATAGGTTCTCCTCGTTCATTTAAAGAAAGCGATCCACGCGGCATTGCATTATGTCCGCCTGCTTTGGGACCTTCTATAACGAAGCCATCTACGCTAGGAGTGCATTTTTTAGCCAAAGTAAGACCTAAAATGGTTGAGGCAATGATGGCAATGAACTTAGGTCGTTTCAGAATAGGTAAGGGTTTTTCCATGAATGTTTGCGGGCTAAAATGAATTTTAAAATTGTCTTCTCCTTCAGCATCTTCAACATTGATTGTGAGAGTTACGTCCTCATGTCGTGAAAGTTTATCAAGGACAGCTGGAATCTCTCGAGGGATACCAGCTCCCATCAATACATAGTCGACATTTGCTAGCATGGCGCCATAGATAGAAAAGAGATTGGGTAGTTGTATCTTCTCAAGAAAATTAATTCCAACAAGCCCAGAGTGATTTTCTTTGGCAAGAAAGACTTCTGCAAAATTTGCAACAACAGTTAATTCTTGAAGGTTAGCAGGAGGATCAATGGAGAACATGGTATTGCCTTTGAAAGGCGTCTCTTTTGGTTTCCCTCCAGGAATGAAATATTTTTCAATAATACGTTGGGCCATGTTAGGAAAAGGAAAGTGTTGTAAGGCACGACGAATGTGTCCACCGATGTCTCCCATCTGTAGACGCCTAGAAATAATAACATCCAAGGCAGTTCCCGAAACCACTCCAAGCTGTCCCAGCTTTGATACTGTGTTAGCTAGAAACCAACTGGAAACACCTGCCCCCATGCCTCCCTGAATAATTAAAGGATAACTCAAAATTGTTCCTTCCAAGCTCTAGATTACAAAAGCCTGAAATAAGGTACAGAAAGATGCTCAAAAGAAACATGATGTGGATCATGTTTTAATGAGTTCATTTCTGGGGAAGTAAAAGAAAATCAATTAAATATGATCTACATCATAAAGTAATTTTCAAAAACATCATAAATTATCACTGGTTTTAAATGAAGAGTTAGCTAGAGGGCATATAAAATGGGTTTTCAATAGACCCCTTAATGTAGAAAAAATGTGAAATCAGGAGGAGGTTTGTATGAAATGTCTTTTGTTTAGAGTGTTTTTATTAATAGGGCTTATAACCGTTTTATGTGTTTCAGGTGAGGCAAGGGCAGGTGATGATCAAGATATAAGACTTCCATCTGATGTCGCTAAAGTTATCAAAGAGAGGGGTTTGAGCCCGGATGATATATTGGGCGCAGTGTCGACTTTTGTTCCTTCAGGAAAATATGACGACTACATGATGTTTGCTTCAGGAGGACAGAGCGGACAAGTTTTTGTGATTGGACTTCCTTCCATGAGACTTTTGAGGGCGATTGCAGTTTTTACTCCTGAACCTTGGCAAGGCTATGGATTGGGTGAAAAAGAATGTGCTCTTGAAAATGTTGCTAAAACTCCCGATGGAGAAAAAATTCTTTGTGGGGATACGCATCATCCTGCTTTGAGTGAAACGGCAGGGGAGTACGATGGGCAATATCTTTTTATAGGAGATAAGGCTCATGGTCGCTTGGCGGTCATTGATTTAAAAGATTTTGAGACAAAGCAAATCGTGGATAATCCTTTAATGCACAATAATCATGGGGCAGCTTTTGTCACCCCTAACACTGAATATGTGGTTGAAGGGTCACAATATTCTGAACCTTTGGGAAAAGTATATGCACCTCTTTCAGATTATCAGGCCAAGTATCGAGGGGCGGCAACGTTCTGGAAATTTGATAGAACCAAAGGTCGTATTGATATGGAAAATTCTTTTGCGATTGAACTTCCTCCTTATTGGCAAGATCTTGCAGATGCTGGAAAAGGGGTTAGTGAGGGTTGGGCATTTTGGAATTCTTTTAATACGGAAATGGCTACAGGTGGTATTGAATCAGGCAATCCTCCTTTTGAAGCAGGTACGACGCAGCGGGATACGGACTATCTCCATGTTGTCAACTGGAAGAGAGCAGAAGAGGTTATAAAAGAAGGAAAATT
>JAYRIK010000169.1:0-2051 GCA_041906865.1 Candidatus Auribacterota bacterium | reverse complement strand
TTTATTTGAAAAATTTGATAGACATGCTATACTATATAAGAGGTGTCTCTTATGACGATACGAGTGAGAGAAGAAAACCATGAAGTAAAGTATGTTTTGATCGAACTATCGGAAGCGGTCAGTACATTTTCGGTAGAGGTTGAACCAGGGCTTGTTTACCATTATGATGAGAATTTTAACCCCACACAAATCGAGGTTAAAGATCCCAATATGATCGAACCTCTTTTAAAAGGATTACAAGAAGTTCTTCAAGATCCTAACGTTAAGATCATTCGCAAAGCAGCTTAACACGACTATCAGATTATATAGTTAATCTGATCTCAATGTAATTCAAATTAGCATTGAAATGTCAGCAAACACACCGCTTGGGACATAGCCCCTTCAGCTCGACCAATAAACCCTAAACGTTCAGCACGTGTTGCCTTAATATTAACCTGTTCCAAACCAACACCTAATACGCGCGCAATGTTCTTTTGCATTTGAGGAAGAAAAGAAACAATTTTGGGTGTTTCTATGACCAATGTCGCATCAATATTTTCCACAGAAAAACCTTTATCGTCTATTAAAACTTTTACTCTCTCTAAAAGAACCAAGCTTGAAATTCCTCGATATTGAGAGTCATTATTGGGAAAATGTATTCCAATATCTCCCAATCCGGCAGCTCCCAGTAATGCATCCATAATCGCATGAATCAAAACATCTGCATCAGAATTACCTTCCAATCCCTGAGAATGAGGAATTTGAACTCCCCCTAAAACCAAGGCTCTTCCTAAAGTAAAAGGATGAATGTCTGTACCAAAACCCACACGAAATTTAGGAATGGATGATTGAACTATTTTATTTTTCTTTAATGCCAATTTTGAAGTTGATTTGTTCTTTTTTTGTTTCATTTTTCCTCTTGTCATTTTTCGATTATAACTCTTTCATCAAAAATTCAGCCTGCTTTAAATCTTCACGCGTTGTAATTTTAATATTTCTTTCATCCCCCTCAATCATCTTCACCGGGATCTTCATCCACTCCAACAAACATGCTTCATCTGTTGCTTTTGCCCTATTTTTCCCCGCTTGCTCAAAAGCTTTGCGAAGAATTTCTTTTCGAAACCCTTGAGGCGTTTGTGCTTCCCACAAACGTTCTCGATCATGCGTTTTTAAAATATATCCCTTTTCATCCACTTCTTTAAGAGTTGGTTTTACTTTCAATCCAGGAATAACAGCGTCACAAAAGTCCAAAGATGCTATTACTTTTTGAATCAAGGAAGATTGAATTAAAGGACGTGCAGCATCATGAACTAAAACAATCTCACTGTTAGAAGAAATTTTTTCAAAAGCATTCCAAACTGAATCTTCTCGGGTCAGACCTCCTTCAACAAAGGCTTTCAATTTCTTAAATTCAAACTTCCCCATCGTTTCTTGCCAACCCTTACCTATCATTTCAGGACGTGCAGCAACGATAATTTCTTGAACCTCTTTTACAGCTTCAAAAGCCCAGAGAACATAGGCCAATAAAGGTTTACGCATCAAAGGATAAAATGCCTTAGGAATCTCTTTGGCTCCAAACCTTTCCCCTTTTCCTGCTGCGACAACAATGACCGAGACATTCATTTTAAACACTACTCACGTTATGATTTTAATAACTTCTTTAAAGCTTCCTCTACTGTTTTAACTCCTACTAATTCTATTCCATCTGTAGAAAGTTTTGCCTCGCTACCTGCAGGAATTACGCAGCGTTTAAAACCCAAATTTTTTGCTTCACTCACACGTCTGGCCAATCCCTGAACACGACGTATTTCTCCACCCAAACCAATCTCACCCATCAAAATGGTATCGTTAGGAACTTCTATTCCTGAAGCCGACGACGCAATCGCAACCGCTACCCCCAAATCTGCAGCAGGCTCTATAATTTTCATGCCTCCTGCAACATTCACAAAAATATCGCATCCTTCTAAATTAATATGTGCCCTTTTTTCTAAAACGGCAATCAATAAACCCAAACGATTTAAATCCAACCCCGAAGTTCTTCGACTTGGAAAACTCAAACGAGAACTGGCAAC
>JAYRIK010000168.1:0-3846 GCA_041906865.1 Candidatus Auribacterota bacterium | reverse complement strand
TATAAATGGGTTAATGGTAGGCCAACCTTCTTTTAAGCTCAGACCCTTCATCATAATTCTCAGAGAATGGAAACCAACAATATCATTGAAATAATCAGGGTTTGTATTGGTATTTGGAGCATCAAAGTTAGTTCTTCTCCAACTAAATTCGCCAAAGGTTTGATAATCAAATCGATCTTTTTCATTTTTAAGTGTTGTCCCAGGAATTACAACTTGCTGAATTTTTTCATCTAAATGAAAAGGGTAAGGTGATTTAGATCCTGACGAAGGAGTTGCTGTTTCGGTAGTAGAAGGGGATGGAGATATATTTTCTGGTACAACAGGGGCTTCTTGTATTACTTCAGTCTTTTCTTTCGAATGAAGAGCAATGCCTTCAGCCGAAGCTTTTTCTGCGGCCTGTTGTGCTTGATCTAAACTTGTATAAGATTGATGACCTACCCAGAAAAGAGAAGTTGATGAACCGTCAGCTGAGGGGAGCTCAAGTTCTCTAATGTTTACGCCTTGATGATCATGGGTTTTTAGATGTTCATCAATAAATTTCTGAGCAGAATCAAGATCTTGTGTCCCTATGAGGGGTTGAGATTCAACAACTGTGCCTTCAAAATTTGAAACAACGGAGTATTGCGAATTTTCTTGAGCATTTTCAAAAAGCAGGAAATCTTTATAAGAAGTTAAACCTAATTTTTCTTGCAACCAAGAAGGAATTTGGAAAGAATCTTGCGCTTTTGAGGATGAGGTCACTGCCAAAAAAAATCCCATCATCAAAAACAGTCGAACAATATGATGAGCCGCCCCCTTCATGTTTCTCATCGTATCCTTACCGAAAAGGTGAGAATTAAA
Source organism: Candidatus Auribacterota bacterium (assembly GCA_041906865.1). Lineage (GTDB taxonomy): Bacteria > Auribacterota > JACPWU01 > JACPWU01 > JACPWU01 > CAZXEQ01. The sequence goes on along the minus strand of JAYRIK010000168.1, from coordinate 3,006 downwards.
AATAATAGGACCATACTAGTAGAGCGTACGTTTTTGTGCAAGAAAAAAGTTTTTAAAATTAAGATTTCTAAATTTACTAATAAAAAAGGGCAAACATTTTTATTCTGTTTGCCCTTTTATTTTAAAAATTATTGAATCAATTCTTGAATATTATCATCAAATTCAATGTTGACCAAAGTCCAATCCGCATTTTTATAAAAAAGAAAGGTCCATTTTAAAGGGTAATTTGTATGTTTGGAAAGAAAGATGACTTTGCATAAGGTATCGGCTGTTGTAGAGGAAGAAACATAGACATCTCCTTGTACAGGGCCGTAAAGAGATATGGCATTATTGGTTTGGCCAATCAAATTTTCAACTTGAGCTGGATTTTTGCCAATGGCGCCTCCTTCAATGATCTTTTGAATGGCAGGTTGAACCTGACCATTTTGAAGTTGAGTGAAAAACATGTGAATTTTTTCTTGGACAGCAGGAGGAAGAGTTTCTGCGTTCGTAGTTTTTGAGATGCTTAAAAAACTTATTAATGCTAATAAGATTAAAACGATAGAAATTTTACATGTTTTCATGATAGGTCTCCTTAATAATGATGTGAGTTGTAATCCCCATGGCGTGCATTATTGCATAAATAGGATATTTTTGAATAGACTCGTGTTGGTTTTGTATTATCGGTTTACTCTATGCAGCCAATACCTTAAAATCATGCTTATGAAAAATAAATATTTTATTGTTTTTATATTTTTATCTATTTCAGGTTTGGCTGTTGCCATGAGTTTAGGAAAATGGCGAGGCAATGGATTAAAATTTTCAGGGACATTGGAATTGACTGAATATAGTTTAGGCTCTCGGGTTGCTGGAAGATTAAGTCAGGTATCTATAGAAGAAGGGGATGAAATTAAGAAGGGAGCTCTTATTGCAACTTTGGATCGCTATGATCAAGCTAAGCGAGATTATGAAAGGACATTAGGTCTTTTTAAAGATAATGCCATGTCGCAACAGACTCTTGAACAAGCTGAATTAGCTTTAGAGGATCAGCGTATCGTGGCTCCTGTCGATGGGGTGGTTCTTGTGAAGGTTCATGAATCAGGGGAAGTAGTTGCATCAGGTTCTCCTGTTATTGTGATGGGCGATCATCAAAATTTATGGGTTCGTATTTATGTTCCAGAATCACTTCTTCATAAAATTAAACTTCATCAAGAAGCTGATGTTAAAGTAGATGGTCTGGATAAAACTTTTTCAGGTCATGTTACTTTTATTGCGACAAAAGCTGAATTTACACCTCGCAATGTTCAAACTCCTGAAGAACGTGCCTCACAAACTTTTGCTGTTAAAGTGATGCTAGATCATCCAGATTCTTCTTTGAGGCCAGGTGTAGGTGCAGATGTTACTTTCCGCTGGACAGATCAGTCATGAAGCCCATTGCGATTGATGTACAAAATCTAACGCGCAGATTTGGAGATTTTGTTGCGGTTAATCAAGTGACTTTTCAAATTCGATATGGAGAAATTTTTGGATTTTTGGGGCCCAATGGTGCTGGAAAAAGCACAACGGTGCGTATGCTTTGCGGTATTCTTGAACCCACTGAGGGAACAGCGAAAGTTGCTGGGTTTGACGTAAACACAGATTCGGAGCGAGTGAAAGAATCTATTGGTTATGTTTCTCAACGCTTCAGTCTTTATACGGATTTAACGGTTGAAGAGAATCTGGCTTTTTATGGTCGAATTTATGATTTGTCTAAAATTATTTTAAACCAGAGAATTCAAGAAGTCTTGCAGCTGACTCATTTGGAAGGTTTTCGAAAACGTAGGGCAGGAGAACTTTCTGGAGGGTGGAAGCAGCGTTTGGCGATTGCCAATGCCTTTCTTCATCAACCTAAAATTTTATTCTTAGATGAACCGACTGCAGGGCTAGATCCCGTTTCACGCAGGGACTTATGGGAGATGCTTTATCAATTAGCTGATCAAGGAGTGGCTCTTTTTGTGACCACGCACTATATGGAAGAAGCTGAGCGTTGTCACCAACTGGCTTTCATTAGCCAAGGTTCTCTTTTGCGTTTGGGAGAGCCTACGACTTTGAGAAAATCGATTCCAGGCAAGGCCTTTGAAATAGAATGCCAACCTCTGATGAAAGCTTCTCGACTTTTTCATGCAGTCCCGGGTGTGAGCAGTGTGACGGCCTATGGCACACATCTTCATGTGATTGTACAAGAAGAGAAAGTAATAGAAGCTTTAAGTAAGATTGCAGAGGAACAGCAAATCAAAATTTTTTCGATGAAGTCTATTTCTGCTTCTTTGGAAGATGTGTTTGCGACATTGACAGAGGCGGCTTATGAAAAGAATTAGTGCCGTTGCAAGAAAAGAATTTTTGCATGTTTTAAGGGATAAGCGCACGTTGATGCTGATTATTTTTATGCCTCTTTTTCAATTGATTCTCTATGGTTATGGCATTAACAACGATGTTAAGCATTTGGCTACCGGTGTCATTGATGAAGATCAAACATCTCTCAGTCGTCGGTTGATCAATGCTTTTGAACAATCAGAATATTTTGATGTTAAGAGAAAAACCTTTTCTTCAAAAGATTTGCGTCATGATTTAGATAAAGGTGTGGTGAGGGCAGGGCTTCATATTCCACCTGATTTCACTAAAGATCTTTATGCAGGACGAAGCGTCCCTCTTCAATTGATCATTGATGGAACAGATTCAAATCCTGCCAATACGGCGCTCAATACCAGTCGAGCGATTATTCAAGCTTTTATGCAGAAAGAAGGATTGATTCCTATGGATGTCTTGCCCATCGATTTCAGGCCGCGGCTTTGGTATAACCCCGATTTAAAAAGTTCCTTTTTTATGGTGCCAGGTCTTGTAGGTCTTTTACTTCAAGTCTTGATTCCAATGATTACAGCGAGTGCTATTGTTCGTGAGAAAGAACGGGGGAATATTGAACAGTTGCTGGTGACACCTATTAAATCTCATGAACTAATGATTGGAAAATTAGTTCCCTATACATGTATT
>JAYRIK010000167.1:0-2800 GCA_041906865.1 Candidatus Auribacterota bacterium | reverse complement strand
CAAAAGATTTTATATTCTTCAGAGCCTACTAAAATCTCTGTATTCCCCGCCTGTCCATTCGCCAGTAAAATAACCGAATCGTTGGTACTCATATCGCCATCAACGGTAATACAATTAAAAGAGTCTTCAACCGCTGCCTTAAGTGAAGCCGTTAAAGCCGAAAGTTCAATAGCTGCATCCGTTGTGATATAGCAAAGCATGGTTGCCATATTGGGCTGTATCATTCCAGCACCTTTGGCAATCGCACCCATTCTGACTTTTTTGGATCCAATTTGAAATTCTATAGCTACAGTTTTAGCGCAAGTATCTGTTGTTAGAATCGCTGTAGCTGCATCAGAATCTCCAGAATGAGATATCAATCTGGAGATTTTTTTGATTCCCGTCTCAATCGTTTCCATGGGCAAGCGCTTGCCAATCACACCTGTCGAAGAAACTAAAACCGTTTCGAAAGGAATTGCTAATTCTTGAGCTACCAGTTTTGCCATTTTTTTAGCATCACGAGCCCCCCCATCTCCTGTACAAGCATTTGCATTTCCACTGTTAGCAATGACAGCATATGCAACCCCCTTTTTAACAACTTCTCGACACCATCTCACCGGTGCAGCAGCAAAAGCATTGGTCGTAAAGGCTCCCGCAACGCGGGCAGGTTTTTCAGAAACAATTAGAGCTAAATCTTTTTTTGTCATTTTAATTCCAGAGTTCATTCCTGCAGCCACAAAACCTCTAGGAAAACACACTGAAACATGAGGAATTTCTTTAAATGATGACATAATGCTCTCGCTTTATCATTGTGATCTAAATTAGAATTTTATAACCCTAAGTTTTCTGGAAATCCATAAATCAAATTCATATTTTGCACTGCCTGACCTGAAGCGCCTTTAATCATATTATCAATTGCTGAAATAATCACGAGTTTGTTCGTGCGTTCATCAACAACAATTCCAATATCACAATAATTAGAATTTCGAACAAATTTTGTCTGAGGAATTTTTTTCTCAGGGTACACACGAACAAATTGTTTTCCTTTATAAAACTCTTGATAAGCTTGAATTACTTCTGTCGTCTTTATTTTTTTCTTCAAATTTCCATACATAGTGCACAAAATGCCCTGTTCAATAGGAATAAGATGTGGGACAAAAAGCGCGTTCACGTTAGCACCTGAGCAAACACTGAGAGTTTGTTCAATTTCTGGAGTGTGTTGGTGCGAACCTATTTTATAAGGCTTCATATCTTCATAAGCTTCAGCAAAATGAGTACCTAGACTTGGACTTCTTCCTGCCCCACTGACACCAGATTTTGCATCAATGATGATATTTTGAGAATCAATGAGTCCCATCTTTAAAGCAGGAACTAAACCTAAGCATGTAGCCGTAGGATAACAACCAGGATTAGCAATAAAATTTGCATTTCGAATTTTATCTTCAAAAAATTCCGGAAGACCGTAGACAGCTTTTTCAACGCCTGAAGGATCTGAGTGTTTTACACCATACCATTTTTCATATTCTGCTGTTTTTAAGAGACGATAATCCCCACTTAAATCTATAACTTTCACATTTTTGTTAAGATAAAGAGGCGAAATCTTCATTGAAAGCGTGTGAGGTAATGCTAGAAAAACAAGATCAACTTTTGTTTCTTCAGGTCCTGCTTCCATTTGATGACAAATTAAATTGATTTGGCTCTTAAATTGAGGAAAAACATCACTGTAAGGTTGACCTGCAAATTGCTGTGAAGTCAAAAAGCCAATTTCTACCTTCGGATGTTTTAATAAAATCCGAACGAGTTCACGGCCGCTATAACCTGTAGCCCCACATATTCCAATTTTCATCGTGTCAATTAGGACCTTTAATGAAGAAATTTATTATATGCCAATGTTTTATGGATACAAATAAAAAAGCAGAGGAAACATGAATGTCCTCTGCTTTTCTTTTAAAAAAATATTCTAAAAATAAAACTTTAACAAATAAATTGTTCTCACTCCTGACATTCTATCGTTTCGAGAATTGGAAACGTTTGCGAGCACCTTTTTGACCGTATTTCTTTCTTTCGCGTGCTCGAGGATCTCGGGTTAAAAAGCCACCCTGTCTTAAAATAGATTTAAGAGTTGGGTTGGAAGCTAGAAGCGCACGAGCAATACCATGTCTTAATGCGCCTGCTTGACCAGAAACTCCACCACCTAAAACACTCGCATTCACATCGAGCGTTTTTTCAGTTTTTGTCGCCTCAAGAGGCTGACGAAGGAGATGCTGCAAATTAAGGCGAGGAAAAAATTCTTTAAAATCACGTCCATTTACAAGAATTTTTCCAGAACCTGATTGCAAGAAAACTTTTGCAATTGCTGTTTTCCTTCTACCTGTACCTTGATGACGAGCAACTTCTGCCATTTTTTCCTCTTATAAATAAAGTTTAAACTTCTAATTTTTGGAGTTTTTGTGCTTGATGTGGATGTGCTGTACCCGCATATACTTTAAGCTTTTTAAAAACAGCTCGTCCTAATGGATTTGAAGGTAACATTCCTTTGATCGCATGCTTAAGAATGTGATCAGGATGCTCCTCTTTCATGCGCTCAAAAGAAACAATTTTTTGTCCACCGGGATAACCAGAAAAGCTTACATATGTTTTTTGATCAGCCTTCCGGCCTGTGGTGCGCACTTTTTCGGCATTTACTACAACAACAAAGTCTCCACAGTCGACATAAGGCGTAAAAATAGGCTTTGTTTTACCTCTCAGAATGTCAGCAATACGGCATGCCAACCTTCCAAGCACTTTGTTTTCTGCATCAATTAAATACCACTTACGGTCT
>JAYRIK010000166.1:0-1919 GCA_041906865.1 Candidatus Auribacterota bacterium | reverse complement strand
TTTATGATTGAGCATACCGCTCGTAACCGTTCCGGAAAATTTTTCAATTTCAATGGGACTGCAGGCGTTTGGAGAAAAGAAGCGATTTCTTCTAGTGGGGGCTGGCATCATGATACTTTGACAGAAGATTTAGATTTATCTTATCGTGCTCAACTTCAAGGATGGAAATTTATTTATCTCCCCCACGTCGTTTCTCCTGCAGAACTTCCCGTCGAGATGAATGCTTTTAAATCTCAACAATATCGATGGGTCAAAGGATCGGTTGAAACGGGCAAAAAATTACTTCCAAAAATCTGGAGAAGTTCTATCCCTTTAAGCGTCAAAATTGAAGCGACTTTTCATCTTACCAATAATATTTCTTATCTCTTAATGATTGCTCTTTTCATCCTCATTTTCCCAGCCATGCTTGTCCGATTCAGTGAAGGATGGAAACATCTTGCAATGATTGATGCACCTCTATTCATTGCTTCCTTCTTCTCGATCAGCACCTTCTATCTCTGTTCCCAAAAAGAAATTGATGAAAAAAACTGGATGAAAAGGATTCGATTTCTTCCCCTTTTAAGTTCAATGGGCATTGGACTTTCTATCAACAACGCAAAAGCTGTTTTAGAAGCCCTTTTAGACATGAAAAGCCCTTTTCAGAGAACTCCCAAATATGGGGTTCACACCTTGAAAGACAATTGGAAAGTTAAAAAGTATCGAGGGGAAAAAACGAAGCTGGCCTGGATAGAATTTGCTTTTGGAATTTATTTTGTTTTTCTTTCTTTATTTGCATTTCTTACACAACGATTTGTCATGGTTCCATTCTTTATTCTCTTCTTCATTGGATTCCTCTACACTTGGTTTTTAAGCCTTTATCAAGACGGTAAAAAATCTGAACCTGTTCTTCTCTCTCAGCCTGTAGAAGCTTAATTATAAAAAACGTTATGCGTGAAGTCATATCGTTCACATCCCCAAAACATAGACACGAATTATAGTCTCTGAGAGATAGGAGGACGATCCCACCACCTGCTGACCCGCCGAAGGCGAGTCTCGAAGAGACGTTCGCTTTGCGAACTCTTCAGCAGATGGTGGGATGATAAAGGATTTGAATCAAATTGCCATCTGGATCTTGGAAATAGACAGACCGAGCACCATCGCGATGAGTTTTCGGCTCTTTTGAAAGAACAATACCTTGCTCTTTAAGATAGTAAGCCCATTGATCTACATCCTCTGGGGTTTTAACCAAAATTCCAAAATGATCTAAAGGGCTTTCTTCCATTTTTAAAGAAGAAGATGATTGATGAAGAGCCAGATTATCTAAACCTGATGTTAAATAAAGATTATTTATATCTGGTTTCCACTCTTGCTTAAATCCAAGTATTCGCACATAAAAATCCTCAGCTTTCTGAATATCTTTAACTTTTAAGGCAATATGGCGAATTCCTAAACTTGGAGGTAAAGTTTTTTTCATAATAATCCCTACATCTATTAACCCTTCATTATTTCAGGGAAAATTTCCTTAAAAACTTCTTCATTCTGAGCAGTTGAATATCCTTTTTCCAAAATCAAATATCCATTCTGATGATAGCTTATACCCCATTTCTTACTTTGCAGAAGACGAACATATTCATCATAGTGGGTTTTGATATATTTCAGACGAGTAAAAATAATATCTGGATCATATTTAGGCATCAAGTCCCAAGTCATCAAGTCTAAGCGATTTGCACAAAAACCAGCTAAAGAATCGTCTGTTAAAAGAATTCCTTTGGAGGGCAAAAAAGAAGCTGCATGAAAAGCATTCTTTCCATTTGGATAGGGAACACGATAAATACGACTATGATTTGATCCAAAAGGCAAAAACCCTGTCAAGATATGCCAACTAAGAGTAATGAGAACAATAAACCAAGAATTATAGGAACTATTCCAAAAAGTCTTTT
>JAYRIK010000165.1:0-2204 GCA_041906865.1 Candidatus Auribacterota bacterium | reverse complement strand
TAGAGCAATAATTCCATAAGGGAATCGATCGAATCCCCCCTTGTAGAGAAAAATGAGGGCCTAATGGCCGCTTATAAAATTCTTTTTTTAGGATTTTTTAAGGAAATTTGGCTTTTTTGAACTGTTTATCTATATTAAGATAACCCCTTGTCTGATGAGGTGACTCACTCTCTTTATCGAGATATTTTTCAAGATGAAGAGGTTGTAGAATATCTTAAAAGTCAATTGAGACCTGGTTCGGAAACAAAGGGCTTAGAAGGATTGACTTCTGCTCAAAATAAAACCAAACAAATACTTGAGGCAAAAAAAATTCCTCTTCAAAGGAATGAAACAACTTGTCTCACAAATCTCTTAAAGCAAATTGCAAGGTAATATTTAAGCCTGACTAAACAATAGACAGCTGTTCGTTTTGTTTCATTTTACATTGGCCAACTGGCTGATTCTTTTGAAAAAATTTTGGCCTTTCTTTTGCTTATTTAAGTGCTTATGAAAAGTTATCTTTTTTTAAGCCTTATCTTTTTGATGTTTGGTTCTTTGGCTTTTGCCAAACATGAAGTTGAAGGGTCTATCCTTCGCGATGGCAAAGGCTTTCCTCGTTGTCTTGTTTCTAAAAACGGAAACTATTTTTTTAAATGGTATGATAGTGCCTTCACACGAAAAATAATGATACTTGAAGCATCTGAGCCTTGTCGAAATTGGCGAAGCTTACTTAACGCAAATTCCCCTTCAGATAATCTTTCTTGGTTTAAATTTAATGAAGTCGATTATCCTAATCTTCCTTCTTCTCTTCTTGAAGAACTCCATCAAGTTGCGAATAAGGCGAATGTTCTTCTGGAAAATGAAAGTCCAGAGGCTTTTATAAGTAATAAAGACTTTAGGGGATACACTCTGGAGCTTAATCGAGAGCTTTCTAAGTTGTATGGCCAACTTTTTTCAGCAAAAGTATTTAAGGCATTTATTGAGAAAGATGTTCGCAATAAAGAATTTAAAAACGAAGTGATTAAAAGCTTCAGTAAAAAATGGAAGACTCAACCTTTTGTTGCTCTTAAAGATAAACTCAGTATTGTTGTATCTTTTGGTCTCGGTTGGGAAGAGAAATATAGTCAAGCGACTCCTATTTATATTCGCGAATTTTTAGAGGATATAAAATCGCTTGGTCTTCCTGTGCGTTTTCTTAGAAAAGACCCTTGGGGCTCTGTCCGTCATAATGCAGAGGTAATTAAAGATCAACTTCGAGAAGAATTGGAAACTGGTCGTGATGTGATTCTCGTTTCATTATGTAAGGGGACGCCTGAGGTGCTCCTCGCTGAATCTCTCGTCCATACCGAGACTGAAGGCCGGTTTGTGAATAAAATCTTAGGCCATGTGAATCTTTCTGGTATGCTGGATGGAACTTTTTATTCAGATAAATCGAGTGAACTTTTAATTCCTAAAATAGCTGGCCCCATTTTAAAGTTGATCCCGATAGAAAGTGCTCGTGAGTCAACACGACTTTTTGGTGCCATTGATTTTATGAGGAGCGATATTATTGAAGGTGTTGTGCAGGAAGCTGCTCAAAATCTTCCTAAAGATTTACTCTATATCAATATCACTGGTGCTCCGATGTCAGAGCAAATTTTTGAACAACATTCCCCTATGGTTCCAGTTGTTCGATACACTCTTTTTGGCAAATTAAGTGAAGGGGCTAATGATGGCTTTCTTGAATTACCTAACACTCTCATACCTCGGTTTATTTCAAATAATCAAATAACCTTGATGCTAGATTCAACCCATCTTTTGGGGGATGGTATGCTTGAGGGACACAGTCTGCAACAACAATTCAAGAGACGCTCCTTGTACTACACAATCATTGATCGTGTTTTACAAGAAGCGCAGATGAGTTACTAGTGACTATTTATAAATTTTGACTCTTTCTTCTAAAGGCAGAAAGCTTTTTTCTGATGGTGCTGCTAAGGGTTTACCAAAAGGCATTTGTGCCATGAGTTTCCAGTTTTGAGGAATCTTCCATTCCGCTTTAATTGCGTTATCAATAACTGGATTATAGTGCTGAAGGGAGGCGCCAAACCCCTCTTGCTCTAACGCAGTCCATACCACAAATTGTAGCATTCCTGATGAATGATTCGAGAAGTCGATAGGAAGGATTAGAGCAATAATTCCATAAGGGAATCGATCGAATCCCCCCTTGTAGAGAAAAATGAGGGCCT
>JAYRIK010000164.1:0-16896 GCA_041906865.1 Candidatus Auribacterota bacterium | reverse complement strand
CAAGAAGACCTGAATAACGCCGAATCGTTGCAGCTCTTTCTCTTAACCTGCGTTCATAGTTAATTGAGGCACTTGGTCTTCTTGGCTCAAGACCTTTCTCTTGTAAACTCAGAATCAAGCGGAAAAAAGTTTGTTCTGTCAGTTCCCCACGCTGACCTCTCACACGAACGTCAGATTTATCTTTAAAAGAAACAATAACTTCATAATCATTTCTGTTCGCAGCAGGAATAAATTGAATCTGGTCAATCGTTCGATAAAACTCAGGATATTCGTTCCTTAATACTTGATGAAGTCGAGACAACCTGGCTTCTTCATCCAAAAATAGTGGTGGAGCTTGTCCTACAAAAGCACTCAACTCTTGTAATAATTGAGTCCGTGCGGCATCTCCTAAATTTAAACCTTTGTCTTCTAGAGCCTCTAATATAACTCCCCAAAATTGACTGGTAATTAAACCCCCTTCTCTATCCACTCCAAGATTTTTAAACACTGTTGTTCCATCAGAAAGACGAATTTGGACGACCCCAACTTCATTCGAACCTGCTCTTACACCATCAGGAAATAAACCATAGTTTGTAATACGCAAATAAAAAGCAGGATCATTTGCTCGAATGCTGTCTATCACTCTCTGAAGCGCAACAATAGCATCATCACCTTTTTGCCCTTGAGACACACCAGCTCCAGCAACAGAAGATGGAGATCTAGAGAAAAAATAATCATCAGCAACCACCCTTTGTAAATTTGATCTTTGAATATACTGGGCTTGATTGTCTTCCCTTCTCTGTTCTCTTGCAAAAAATATAAAACCCGCTAATGATAAGGCTGCCACAACTGCCACAAGAATCGCTTTCCATCTACTACCTCCAGGGACAGGGCGTATGGAACGAGAGATTAAAGGTTTTAACTCTCTTACTCGTTGAGCAAGTTTTCTTTCATAAAGTTCTTCATTTTTATTTATATCTTCGGGGGTTTTTGTGGGACCAAAACGGGTGTGTTCAACAAGTTTATCTAACTGACGATCCATCTCTTCTTGTGCCATGCGTCCATGATCAACATCCATTTTTAATCTTGCTTTTTCAGCATCATAATCTTTCACCGACCCCACCGCAATGGCACCCAATTTTAATTGGTCACCTTCATGATTAGGTGCTGTAGCCTGAATCAAAGCCCATTCAAACTTAACCACAGGAACATAAATTGTTTTTCCATTTCTGACATAAGTTTGTACTTTAACGCTAATAATAGGATCAATTTTCTTTTTAGCTTCTGATGCCTTTTGAGCAAGAATTGTTTGAACTTTACTTCTTCCTGCTTCTGTTTTTCTTTTTTCAAGAAGAGAGCTTATCTCTTCTTCGCTCAACCCCACATATCGAGCAATAGCAGGAATATTTTGAAAAAAAGTATTTGTGTTCATCCAAGGTACATTCGCAGAATTAACATCTGATGGGAGCTGTGGATCTTCTACTCCCACTAAAGTCCCATCTTGCGTTAAAAGAGATCCTCCTTTTTGCCCTTCAGGTCGTGAAGCAACCTCCATCACAGACTCAACACCATGTTCCTTATTCATTTCCACAAAAATTCCCAACATAACCCAAAAATCTTCATCGATATTTGAGACAGCATTGTCCACATTCATCACATAAACAAATTTTCTACCTTGTTCAAGAAGATCAAGTAAAGTACCACTCCGCACTAAATCAGCAATCCAGTCAAAATGATTTTGAACGTAGGTAATAGGTTTTCCTTCAGGATCTTTTGCTGTTTCACCAGGGTGAGCTTTTGCATAAGATAAAATTTGTTCATATTGATCTACGGTATCGTTAAGAGTCTGACGCTCATCATCAGACAAAGACTCTCCACCTTCAAGGCGAGTACGTGCCTTCTTTGCATCTCTTGCATAAGAACTATTTTCAATATCCGCAACAGTTGGAACACCTGCTTGCGCACCTCCTTGAGTGAATAAGCGAAGTTCTTCTAGACTCCATCCAAAACTTCCATGACGAGCTAAATAATCTCTCAGAGGGGCATCCGTATTAGGTCCTGTCATTAAAAGAGGAAGAAGACCGCTATCTCGTTCTCCCATAACTTGCATTAAGAAAAGTTCAAGAAATGTATAGGCTCTTCCGTCTATTACAATCGCTGGCACTTGTGCCTTTGCAATAATTTTGGCTAAATCTTCCCGATCTGTTGCAGGAAGAGCATCAAAAAGGGTCTTATATCTTTCATTTACACGCATCTGTTGAACTTTCATACGAGAAGCATCTCCACCTACCATCATGGCGGCTACAGCCTCTTTTGCACAAGCACGACCTAACGCTTCATAACGTCTCCGATCTTCTGGAGTCAGCTTTCTAATATCTTTAATGAGAGGATGTTCTGCAACAGGTTTAACACCTTCAACTTTCTTGGTCTTAAGTTCGCCTCGAAGATAGGCGTCATAGGCTGGATCTCTTCCTGCTTGTTCAGCAGCAGGTATCTTTTTTTGAGCATCAAATTCAGCCGCAGTCATCAATCGACTCGAAAGAGCTTCTAGTGTTAATGGTTCACCATCTTTTGCTTGAACGATCAATCCTCTTCGTTCTCCATTAACAGTAATTTCAATAAAATATCTCCCACCTATTAGCTCGGGCGTATGCACTTCAATTTGGGATTCTGTTTCACTTATCACGCTAGCGATAGCTTTACTTAATTTGTCTTTCCATAGATCCAAAAGTCTTTGCCAATCCTTATTAGACGTCACAGAAAGAAATTGAAGAACAACAATATCTAAAAGAGATGCTGCTTCCAGAGATTCTAATTTTCTAGCAATAAGTTCTGCATCTGCGCCAGCAGCCCGTACCATTTCTGGATCTTGCGCCCTACTTAGAGGAGCAACTGCACTATGTGTCTTGGAAGAAATATTATGGGTATGTTCTACAGCTCTATTAGTGGCTGGTGACTGCTCGCTAGTAACTGATGACTGATTTACTATTTTCTTCAAAAGCACATTTTCCAATTCGCTTCTCTCATCTTCCATGATACTGCGATAAGGGGTTTTGGCTCTGAGATCAGTTACTTTTGGAGTAACGATGATATAGGAAATGCCTTGCTGTTTAAGCTTTTCCGCCATGCCTTCAGTATGAAAGCCTCCAGCAAGTAAGACTGTTACCTGTTGAGCCTTGTCGGTTGCTAGATTTAAAAACTCGTCATTTTTTACTGTTCGAGCCCGTCGAGAACTACCCATATCATCTGAGACTTCTCGACTCGCCGTTGGCTCGCTCGAAGAATAAATTTTAGAGTTTAGAACGTTCTTAATCATTACTTCATCACGCTTCTGGGCTACTTCATAAAATTTCTTTAGTTGCGTGATATCTTCGGAAACTTTATCCAATGCTTCTAAACCATTTGCATTAATTTTATATTTTTTGGCTAAAGCTTTAATACTTTCATGAATCTTTTTTCCATCAATTTGCTTCTTGCCTTCTTGATAAAGATTCCAATCCACACGTCTTAATTCCAAACGATAGAAAGTTTCAATAAATTCTATTTTTTCTGCCAGTCTATGAATTTCTTTTTCTTCCTGAGTTTTTTCTAAACTCCCACGAACTCTTGATTCCCATTGTCCAATTTCTTCAAGAAGCTGATCTTTGGCTATCCCATCATATAGTTGGACATACTCGATATATTTCCCAAAATTTTTCTCACTATTAATCTGCTCACCCTTTTCCTGTATTTGTTGTGAGAGATAACTATAAAACTGGGCAGGTTCAATTTTCTCTAAGCGTAAATACAAACTTTGCGTCAAGAATTCAGCGCGTTCTTCTTTTGACATTTTCGGAAGCAAACGCTCCATTACTTTGGCTTGCTCTTTTTGGATTTGATCAAACTCTATGCTTTTTGAAATCTTTTCGGCCTGAATGTAATGACTGACATTTTTCAAATCGTTGGTATTGATTTTTTTCGTTAAGCTCTGTTTTTGCAAATATTCTAAATAATTCCCCAGCCCTTTATTTCCATTTTCATAGTCTTCACGAAATTTTGAATATTCTTTTAATTCTGAATTAAAAACTTTTTCTCTTAATTCTTTTAAAACTTTTTCAGTTTTCTCGAGCATCCCCTCAGATTGATCTCTCAAACTCAAAGATTTGTCATACCAATGCACATTCTGTAAATACAAGCCCATCTCTTCTGCCCCTTGAATGTTCAAAGGCTGATCTTTCACGATAGATAGATATTCAGCACCATTGATTTTGCCCTTTCTCATATAATAGAGAGCTAATTCCTTTTTCATTGCTGGATCTGGAAATGAAGTCAAAAGCGATGTATCAACATTTCCACTAGCACCTTCGACATTGACCACTTTAAGGCCATGTCCTTCATGTTTTTTAAATAAATCTTCTAAAATTCTCGCTTCATTGGATTGGGCTTCAAAGTGGCAGTGCATATCTTGAAGCTGAATAACGATGGGATTACCTACCTTACCTTCAAATTTTGATTGAATTTGACCAAATTTGGCTGGGATTTTGATGTCTTTAACTCTTAGAGGAGACTGATCTTGTACATTTTTGGACGAACTTTTAGACTGAATTGGGTCTATTTCTAAGCCTTGAACAGGTAAACTGGTGATTAAAAAGGTAAATGCTGTAAGAAAGGAGATAAACTTTCTAAAAGGTTTATTCTTAAAGGTTGACTGCCCCATTTTTATAACCTCTTACATTTAAATAAGTTATATCAATATCAGCCACTAAAAAACTTTTAACATACATAATATACCACATCAAGGCTGAAAAGCAAGTTTGAGACACTTTTTTAAGGGAAAAGTTACAAAATCTAACTTCTCGACTCGTTGCACTCGCTCGAAGAGTAAATATTGTTCGAGCGCAGTCGAGAACTACCAATCACCGCCACTCTTTACTCCATTCTCCAGATATAAGTTTTCTTTTCTTCTCTTGATTCCAATCTTTTATCTGTTTTTCCCTTATCCTGGCTAGTTCTAGCTCTTCATGTTCTTCATAATAAACAAGCTTCTTCACACCATGTTTTGAAGTATATTCAGATCCTAAACTGGACATATGTTGCTCTAGGCGATTAGATATATTCCAAGTGCATCCTGTATAATATGTTCCATCTAAACATTCAATGATGTATACATACCATTTCCACTGGCTCATCAGATTTCCTTATATTAACTTCTCGACTCGTTGCACTCGCTCTGCGCCAAAGGCGCATTCGCCTCTGGCGAAGAAGAATATACTTCATTTTACTGTTCGAGCTTGTCGAGAACCATCTTATCTTCTCAACTCAGCTGATACATCGGCTTCGCTCAAAGAATAACCAGACTACTTACCGTTCGACCAAAGGTCTAACGTTTCTCCAGACCGTAGTCGAGAATCATATTTTCCTTCTCGACTCGTTATACTCGCTCGAAGAGTAAATAATATACTGTTCGAGCGTAAGTCGAGAATCTATTCTATTAAGCTGCTCTTTCAGCTAACGCAGCTGCTGCGAGTTCATTACCCATATCTCTTCTTTCTGGAACAGGAACAAAATCACTTTTCCTATATATACCGAGTCTCAAAATATTCCCTTCTTTTCTTATCTGAACCACACTACCATCTTCAAATCGATCTATTGTTACACCTCTTTCTAATTCTGATACCTCTTTTGATAGAATGGCCTCTAAAGCAGATTTAAAATACTGACTAGAAATATTTCCATTGCTAATAAAATCAATATAGAAACAATGAGATATATGGTAAAGATCTTTAACCGTTTCAGCTAAATCTGAATCTAAAGTCAAAGTTTTACCTGCAATCTTAATAGTCCCGTTTTTATTAAGTACGATAATACGTGACATGGTCTTCTTCACAAGTTGATGAAGCGGTTTTATCTTAGGATCTCGACTCATTCCTTCCAAAATAGCCAGCCCTTCTTGCATACGCCCAGATTTCAAATGTTGAATAGCTTGCAAATAGGGCGAGAGCGACACGAATTCTCCTTGGACTTCTCTTGTCAGATGATTTTCATCAAAATAAGAAATAAGATCTACCAAAGGCATATCTCCCACAGTTTCTTGAAGTGTTTCATCATCTTCAAAAATTATTTGTTTTAAGTTTTCAGAACTAAAAGATTTACCCCTCATAAACGAAGCCATTTGAAGAAATCCACTTAAAACACCCCGTTCCATTTCTAAGATTGCGGCTTCATCACGTTGATAGCCTGGTCTTTGACTCTTTTGACGTTTTCTTTCCTCCTCCTCTCTTATTTCAACAATGATTTTCACTTTTTCTCGCAATTGACTCAAAGTAAGCCGATCGTTTTTAAGTGATTCCACTACATCCTTAATTTTAGTTGTTAACTCATGATTATCTTCTAATCCTAATTCATCTGTTCTCAAGAAACGTTCAATGCTTGCTTTGAAAAGCTCTGCGATTTCACTTTCTTCTATCTCTTCAAGAAATTCTGGAACGGCTTTAACAATGGTACTGATCCAATTATGAGCTTGCTCTTGATTTGAAAGACTTTGAATTTTTTGTTCTAAGAGAATTCTTTCATTATCTGTTTTTGCCTTCTTTAAACGGGATCGAAGAACAGAAATTTTAAATTTTAAAAAATCTCTCAAGCGATTTACTTGCGCAGAATCTCCAGGATTTGGGTAAAGAAGATTCACGTATGTTCGAACTCCCAATTTGACTAAAGTCTCATCATAGCCAGCTAAAGACTGAATCCAAACAAAGTAAGTGCCAGAAGCAAAACGAGGATTTTGGCCAGTTACATGATCTGAAAAATAAGCGTCAATTTTAGCTTTCAAATCTACATCTTTTAGAACCACTTCTCGCTGATACTCAATATCTCTTTGAATTTGAGTCCCTTCTTCTTTCTTCCTATCATTTAAAGATCGTATTGTATTTGTGTGACCTAATTCATGAAAGAGTCGTTCACCCAATAGATGGATCACAACATCATGATCAGTTGCATCATCACCAAGTAGCTGGCGAACAAAAGCCTCTTGAAGATAAATTACAGTTTGGCCATCTTCAACTTTTCTTAAAGAATTCACAGGAATATTACTTGCTACTTTAACCACAACGTTTTGATTTTCAGGCCTTGCAATGACCTCCTTCCAATAGCTTTCTAAAGAAGTCCCCTTCACTCTTTTCTGAACATTCTTTAAAGCTTCTTCAATAAGCAAAGCATACTGAGCACGTTCTCTATTTTTAGGTTCAGCTTTCCATACCGTTTTTGAACGATTCAAAGTAACGCTATCAAAAGCAACTTCTTCTATTTTTTTTGGCCATTCAAAATTAGTTTCAGAGAAAGTTAAAAAGAGAGCTGAAAAAGCCCCTTTCAATTCTTCTATCGATTGTTTAAGACTTTCTATTTGTTGCGCCAAACTGTGATCCGATTTCAATAGTGGATTCTCGGTTAGTCGGGTGCACTCATCCAACATTGCAGACAAAACCGCTTTAGCATCATCTCCAGGTTCAAAACTATTAAACCGACCATTCAAATCATCATAAGCACTTCTCAATTGTTCTATAGTCATTCCTGTGTTTAGCTCACCTGCTTTATCAACATCAGTAGGGGCGGGAGGAACTTCGTGAGCAGCTCCTCTCTCCTCTGTCGGAGATACCAGGTGAGGAGGTTGTAGTTTAGGGGCTTCAGGTTCAGGACTCAATTCGTTAAGACGTCTTTGAAAAAGATCTCGACGAGTTTGGATGGTTTTTAAATTTGTTCTGATCAATTCCCATAAACGAGCCACTCTATCCCGATCACTAAAATCAGAAAGAGGATCATTCGTTAGGGCTTTGCTTGCGTCATTTAAATGTTGTTCCGCTATGTCTAATTTGCCAAGCGCTTCTTTCACAGCTTCAACATCTAATGCTTCTTCAGGTGTAATAAGATAAGAAAGAATCGTAGAAGCAGTTTCTACAGGTTCATCTACTGTCTCCCTAAACAATTTTCGTACTAAAACTTCTTGTCCTTCTTCTGGAGTTGGAGAAGCTCTCGGAGCTGGTTCTGTTCGAGTTTCTGTATTTGCCCCACTAAAATCTGCTCCTGTAGCAGTTCCTGCTGGAGCTCCAACTCCTGATATCGAAACATCTCCTAATTCTAGAGGAACTTCTGCTGGTCGGGAAGCCTCAGGCTCTTCAGAAATAGGTTTAGTTCCTGATAGTATTGCAAGGCGAGCCTCCCACCTTTGTCGAAGGTCCCTAATAACACCGAGTTTTGCTTCAACAACAGCCCTTGCACTTTCAGCCTGAACCCTATCAACCAATTTCATTTGTTCACCTTCATACTGAACATCAGCAAAAACAGCTACAATATCTGCACCTTCTGGTATTGCTTTTAATGCTGCATCTAAATAGGTTTCTGCTAATTCTAATCTCTCAAGAGCGCTTTCGACTTTATCTTTATCCGCATCCTTCATAGGACTACTAGATTTATCAAAAATCTTCCTCTCAGCATTATTAATTAGAGCAACTATACGTTTTTCTTCTTCTGTTTTCTCTGCAGGTTTTTTCTTTGATTCTTCGGCTTTAGCTTCTGGTTTTCTTTCTAAAGAAGCACTTCCGCCCCCAGGGATAGAAGGAGCAACGGGTGGGTTTTGTGGAGCAGCTGGAGGAACAACACCCGGCTGCTTTACAGGAGGAGTAGCTTCAGGAACATCAATACCTAAGTCCTTTAAAAACTGAATATCTTTGTCTATAAAACCAAGGCCTTTTAAAATTTCTTGCCTTCTTTCATTTTCTAAATTCTCCCAGAATTCATCACTTCTCTTAAAACAAAAATTCCAGAGATGATAAGCCACATAAAGTACTCCCATATACTTAAGAGGGGTAAGAATTGAAGCTCCGGCATAGACTAAAGCTCCTTTTACTCCAAAAGAAGCAGCCCAACCATACAAGAACATCACTAAAGAAACTATCCATATACCTTCTTTGACAATTTTCCAATTTGCCCATAAATTTTCATTATTTTCTCCTAGGATATTTCTCTCTAAGTATTCTTTGAAAAACATTCTTCTAGGCGATTTTTTATCTTCATCAAAAACTTTATAATACGAAGCTGCCGGATCTCCCAATGATAAGAAAAATCTTTTTGCTATTTTGAATCGAAGCTTCCATCGATCCGATAGAGAAAAAGTGGTTGCCAAAGGATCTTGCCAGAATCGTGTGTGTGTATCTTGATACATGACTCTCTCTGCCAAATCTTCTAGTTTTTGGCGTTGTTCTTTACTCTTTTTATATCGTAGTCCCTTCCACCACCAAGCAAACTTATCTTTCAGCTCAGCATAATGACGCCAAGTAAAAAACTCAGGAACCAGCTGTTTACGCTGAGTTTCTAATTGCATCCAAGTCCATTCAACCAATCTGTCCTGAAACCAAGGAGAAAAACCATACATTTTACAGAGGGATCTAACCCATGCACGCAAATGTTCTTCTTGGAACATTGTTCCTTCAAATTGACTCAGCAGTTTTTTAACCTCTTCTTCTTTAAGCCGAGGAATCTTAGCCCCCGGTGTTGCTTTCTCCCATTTGTCTCTTAATGCATTTAAACGCTCGGTCAATTGCGTCAAAGCAGAAGGCTGAACTTCTTCAAAGGCGAGTACTCGTAAAACCTCTTTGATTTCCTGACGAGCTAAAAGATATGGTTTGTCCAAATAAAGACGCAAAGTATCACGTTCATCCAAATCAAATTGTTTGGCAACTTTTTTAACGCGTGTCTTAAAACCCTCTATCTTCTTTATTTGCTCAGATACACTTCCGTTAGTCGAAGGCGTGTTTACTTTAACTTCTTCATCTTCTTCAGAAAGAGTTGCTTCTTTATAATTAAAAATATTTTCGGCCAACCTTTCTTCAGGAAGAACTAAAGGCTTATGAAATTCTCGACTCCGACCTTGATACGTTGTCCACCAAACAGCCAAAGGACCAATCAGCCAGGAAAGAATGACAGGATAAGCCATTGCAAAAAGACTGAATGGAATAATACCTGCAATCGTTAATCCAATAATAATCAAAGCTGGAATCACTGTTTTCATAAACATTTTGAAAATATTTATTTTACTCACCACAATTTCTCCAAAGAAATTATTAACCTCAGGCCCTGGTGTCCAGACCAATACCCCTTTATTAAAATAAAGTTCAGCAACTTGAAAAATCATAAAGGTTAAGACCCAAAGATTTAGTAAAAGGGTTAGCGTACTCCAAAAAACCAATCCAATACCTGATTTAATAATTTGTAAAATATCTCGACCCAGTTTTGTGAAACTTAAGAATAAAATGATAGGAATAATATAGGGAACAGATGCAATTAAAAAAGCCCATGGAGAAACAAGCAAAAATGTTGAACCAGACCCAAAGACAAGACCATTTAAAATAATTAATAAATTGGCTATCTTAGGACCTAGAATGGGTAGTAATTTTATAGCCGCACCGGCAAAAGCAATAGCAGATTTCATGACAATTCCCCATTTACCAATAAATAAACTACCCACGGCCAAGCCTGCCCCAATAGACCCTAAAAATGTCACGGTATTACGTATTCCTTTCCACCAAAATTCTTTCCTTGTTCTTGATGGTTCTTTCCAAATGCGAATGACAATAGGACGAATTACATAAGTCACACCTAAGAGCATTAAAAACACCACTGTATAAAGCCAATTGGATAAAATAGCTTTTGAAAGCTCTCGCGTTCCTGGGGTAACGGCACTGATTGCAGATGCTCCTGTCCAAGTAAGGAAAAGAGGATCATTAACAATTCCCTGAAGGTTAAACCAAGTCACCAAATGTCCAATTCTCGGTTCATGCTCTTCTTTAATAATTGCCTCAGCTGCCTTTTTGACACCCCCTGGCTTCCACACCCCTTCTGAAAGATTTTTAGAAACCTTCCAAATGGGATTCACAATTTCTTGAATCAGAAAATCTCCAAATCTCCATCTCACAATTCTAGCTAACATAAATAAGAAACTTGCGGGAGCATCTTCTGCATATCTTCCCAAATATTGCCAACTGTTGATAATTAAAGTCGCCTTACCTCCAACGCCTTCTGTGTGATCATGACTCAATTGATTTGCACGCGTAAAAACTTTGACAATAATGTTGTTAATTGCACGAGAAAGACTCCAACTCCCTTTTCCGAAAGAGGTAAACAAAGGTTTTCCATTTCTCTTAAAAATGCGAGCAACAATTTCAACGGTGCTGAACAAACGTTCTCCTGCTGTTTGTTGTCCTGTTGCAAAGGTATTTTCCCCTTTGTTTAAGTTAACAATGGTAGGAACAAAAAGAGTAAAATTGTTTCCTAATTCTTGCTCTGCAGCCATGACAGAAGAAAGATAAAGATGTGTGCCAGGTAAATAAGTATCTCCGCCGTCCATTTGATGGGCAAACTGAACACATCGATCTGGTTCTACTTGTTCATCTAATAAATCTAAAATTTTATTTTCATCCGAATCATAAAGATAAAAAAGTCCACTTCCTGGCTGACCTTCTTTACCCATCAGAACATCTTGTGAGCGATGTAAAATTTCAAAGAGATCTCGCTTCAGTTTCGAATCTTTAACACCATCCAAATCTAATTCTGAAGCCTTGTTTAAACCTTTAAATTTTTCTGTCAATTCACCTTTTGTGTTAATGTATTTTGCATCTATTAAAGCTTGCCATAAAGAATCAAGAGCCATCCCTTTTAGTTCCAAATAAGCTAAATCAGATTTCTTAACTCTTTTAGCATCCCTTGTAATAAGGCGAGTACTCTCATCCTCTTTACTTTTTAATGCGCCAAAGTTATTTTTGGCTGCTACTCTTATCCACTTTTGAACCCATTGCTCATCTTCTTGAATGACTGTTCTATATGCCAAATCTCCGACCTCAACATTATCAAAAACATCTCCCCTTGCTTGTGCTTCTGCTAACTCTGTTTGAGTAAAAACATGAAAACCATCTTTTTCATTTACCAAAAAACCATGTTGGACTGTATCACCTATTTTTTTCTTCACAACTCGACCTGGGAATCCTTTGTCTTCCCATGCAGCCATTTCTTCAGGCTTCATATTGATAAAATAATGAGTCTCACTTCCTGTCTTTCCTCGATGCAAATGATAAGAAGCTCCGTAATCTCCTCGCTGACCAATTCTTTGAACTCTTACTTTAGAAAGTATTCCTAAAAACTGTTCCCATTGCTCTACAGGAGATAAATTGACAAAGGCAACCTCGTGTTGTGCCCCTTGTTCTTCTTTCTTCACTTTCATATTCAGCACAATCTCAATTGCTTCCTGAATTTCTTGTGCCGAAACATAATTATATAAATACTTTCTCCATACATTATTTAAAGCTCTTGAAATATCTGCTTCTTTACCGATCTCATCTTCAAAAGCTTCTTTTGAAAGTAATTTTCGCCATTCTGCTTTAAAATGAACTGCTGCTTTCTGCAAAGCATCTTGCTCTACTTTAATCATCTGAATCAAAGGATCTTGGCGTCTAAGATCAGCTCCATCAAACTCTCCACGAATATAGGTATCACCATCTGAAACTAGGTTGCCTTGAGCCGCCCATGTTAAAATTCTAAAAATTTCTTCTTTATGCTCTTCAAATTCACGAGTTTTAAATTTAGAATTATTGAATTTTATATCAGCAGGTTTCTTTAATACCTTAAAGCTCTTTTGAACAATCCCATTTTCTAAATAACCACTCTTTGTTAAATCAATCAAAAGATCTTTGATATCCTGATCGTCCAATCCCATTGATTCAAAATAATCTTTAGTAAGAACAATTTCTTCAACCAAGAAAAATCCGTTGCCACTGCTAACATTCCATTTTCCAGCAGGTTTTCTGGCTTCTTTAAAAATTAACATTCCTTTTTCATCAATAAGAACGCACTTCCCCTCTCCAGCATCTTTGACAGGTTTAGCAATTTTTTTTAAATCATCTCTCGTTGCAACTCTAAAAGGTCCGATTTTTCTTCTATTGTTTTTATTTGTTTCATCTTCCTTATCAAGGTAAACAACAAAAAATCCAGGGGGATTTTTGAGATTTCCAGTATCATCCTTTTCTATTTCTAAAATAAATTCACGCGGGGCAAGTGTATCAATGATAATTTTCCCACCTTCTTTCCACTCTTCACATTCATATTTTCCTTTAACAATAGGAACTTCCATGTATTTAACAACATCACCTGAAGGTGATATAAAATCCCCTTCGGCCAAATGTCTTCCATTTTCTGTTTCTTTGTATTCATTGACACTGACAACCTTATAACTAAGCTTTCCTTCTTTTTCGTGAGCCTGAAAAGTCTGATCTAAAATCCGAACTTTTTCTTTTACACGTGTTACATTTCGTTTCTCACCTTCACCTTCAATTTTATATAAATCATAAATAAATCCTAAACTATGCGTGCCTTTTCTAGAGAAAATGGCACCCTTCTTACCATTTGCTAGAAATGCATGATCCTCTAAAAATCGTGTATTCCCTTCGAAATCAATATAAAGCTTATATTCATTGCCATTCTCATCCTTAAAGGTTAAACGATCGATCGTGTCCTCTTGCCCCATAACAAAAGACGCATCTTTATCGACCCCCTTTAAAGGTTCTCCTGTGTTAAAATCAACCAGTTTTCCATTTTTAAATTCAAAATCTAAAGTTGAAGCAATTTTATCTCCTCGGGTTACCCGACCATCTTGTAAGCTAACTGGATAAAGCTCCCCTTCTAAAATTTCATAACTGGGTGTCTTTTCTCCATCTTTATAGAGATACCAATGATTTTCAAAATGAACATCATCATTGATCACTTTGCCATTTACTTTTAAGACTCTTCTTTCTCTCAAACCATATCGATTAAGAGGATCAAATTTTAAAAGCTCACATTTGCGACCATGAACATCAACAGTAACGCCTTCAATTTTTTCTCTCTTGTCCAAAACATCAGAGGTATAACAAGTAGGATGTTCATGCTTAAGTTGCATCAATAGAAAATCATCATACATAGATCCCCATTTTTTACCAAAACGAACCTTATCTTCAGGAACCTCTGCATTTTTTCGATTCCGATGTTCCCAAATCACACGATCATCACCAACTTTATCCATAAATTCTTCGATCAAAGCCAATTCAGATCCAACTACATTATTGTCAGGAGATTGATTGAAGATGACCAATTTTTGATGATCACGAGGGTCTGGTATTTCAAGATTTTCTCCATCCTGTAACGCAAGGATTCTTGTTCTTAACCTACGATTAATCGAAAAAAGAGATACATTTTCTTTTCTTGTTCCATCAGGGAAAATCATTTCGAATTTTTTCTCACCACCTTCTATGCGACAAACAACTTGTACCTTTGGAACATTGTTCCAAAAATCCTCAAACAAAGAATGAACCGCCTCATTTGATACTTTCACACTGTTGGGTAAATAAGGTAAATACACCATCGAATTGTATTTCATCGGAACACGTCGGTGTTTTTCTAACCAGGGATGAAGAGGAGGACCATCTCTTTTCATAAAAATATCTAGCCAGACAAGGGAAACATAGGCAATGGACCAGAAAAGAATGGTAGCAGCTCCTGTCATCAAAGCCGTCAGTAAAGGACTTGAAGCAATCAAAAAAGAAACCATCACACCATAAAGGATGGCAAAGAAAAACATGAATGATCGATGCACCAAGAAATACAAATCGATTCTTAACTCACTCCACAGAAAATCCTTTTCTCCTTCTTTTTTAATTTCCGCCTGAAAACTTTTTAAGATTTTGTAAACAGCTTCTTTGCTTTGAGCTGTATAACCCGTAAGGTCTAAATCAGCATGAGACTCCACGTTTTGTTGAAATTTTTTAGTTAAATGACCTTTTTTATCTAAGTAACCTGCTTTTTTTAAATCTTCAAAAATATCGTTACCTGATTTTTCCAATCCTGAAAATTTGTCTGAGGTAAGTTTTGCACTCGATTCGCGTATGCTTCTTTTTACAAAAAAGAAACCATACTTGATCGCATCAAAAATAAATCTCTGATATCCTCCAGCAAAATAAAGCACCATCGCCATAATAATGGCAAAAGTAACCAAATGAGCCAACGCAACCACACCTAATCCTAGAGTCGCACCCATACTTACCCCTAAAATCTTGGTCAACAAAAAGAGAACCAGCGGAGGAATCGCAGGAGGGATTCCTATTCTCGCAAACAGATCCCGTCGAGCAATAGCTCGAGTAATAACCCAATGCAAAGGAGCCACAATAAAAGAAGGAAGAAAAAGATTCAATACTCGAGCAATGGGACCAATCGTATAAGCCTTTCCCTTAAGACGCTCTTTATCATAGTGAGCAAAAGCCCAACGCACGCCTACATAAATGAGAATGACAAAAGCAAAAATGCCTATAAGAGGTAAAATCCCTGATCCAATACCACCCAACAATGTTTTAACTGCATAGAGAGCCATTTGTAAGCCACCTCCAGAAACAGAAGGAGGAAGGATATCAAAGCGAACACTTAAAAACTTAAAAACACTGACAAAGGTTCCTGGAGCAACCAATAAATCAAAAAGATGAAGCCCTCCATAAACTAACAATGACTGTATTGACGCCTTAAACAACCAAAACACACATCGTGCCAAAAATTTAACTTCAGGCTTTTTCGCAAAGGTGGACAAAGAAGCTAAAGCGCCTGTAATTAAAGAAGACAAACCAAGACCCAACCATATTTTCTTTATTGTCGCCTTACTAAAAACATACCCTCTCTCAAATCTTTCTGATGCCTGGCGCTCATGCATTTTTCTAAAATAGGTTTCTATTGCGTCGTTTACCCGTTGAATCAAAAGCCGTCTTTCCATACGAGCCAAAACATCAAACCCCAAGGATTCCAAACGATTGTCCGAGGCTCTATCATATTGACCATGATGATCAATATCAGCTAAAAGGTCTTGTTCCCATCCTTTAAATACAAAATACATGAGAACTTGATCTGTTAATTCTTCGTTTGTCACATTTTTAAATTCTCTACTAATTCTGTCGAAAGCCTCGCGCCCTCCCCCTAATCCATTTTTGATAAACAATATTTGATCTATTGCACGATGAAGAGAAGCAAGAGTCACATTTTGACGAACCATATGTCGAGTAATGATATTAA
Source organism: Candidatus Auribacterota bacterium (assembly GCA_041906865.1). GTDB lineage: Bacteria > Auribacterota > JACPWU01 > JACPWU01 > JACPWU01 > CAZXEQ01. The sequence continues at coordinate 813 of JAYRIK010000164.1, read as the reverse complement.
TCAATTGATCCATTTGTTCTGAGGTAATTCCTAAATTTAACCCCGAACGTTCTAATTCCATCTCGACACCCAAACGAACATTCAGACGAGCTGCTTCTCGAGCCATAAAATTAACCCAATGATCAATTTTAGAAGCATTCTGCCTCAAATCTAAAAATGAAAATTGTGGATCTGTTGTAATCTTTTCACGAAAAGCTTCTTTGATTTGGGTTAATTTTATCCCACGGCGAAAGGCCTGCTCTCTAATTAAATCTGAAATAAGCCGTGTTTGATAAACCGTAAGTTCAGCCATGCCTGGCAGCCTTTCGACTTGAGCATCACTTTGAATACTGGATTCTAAACTTCTTTGACGGGCTCGAGTTTGAATGACTTGTGAAGCAAGAAATTGCGCAAGTTCAGTTTCAACATTGGGAACTGCTTGTCCATTTCTAGCAAGTCCCAATCTCTGAACTTGGATTCTCATCTGAACGACTAGATTTTCTCTATGACTTGGATTTGCACGTTCGCTCAGAAATCTAATAAAAGTTGCTTTTTCGGTAGGAGCAAAATTTAAATTTAATCTTTCTAATTCAACATCTACAGCTAATTCAATAAGGCGTGGATCGCGCAAAGCTTGATGCATCATAAAATCAACCCAATGATTGATTTTTGTAGAATCACCTCCTAAATGCATAAATGAAAATGTATCTTGTCTAATACCCTGAATAAACGCTTGCCTCATTTGCGCTGGAGTTGTTGCATTCATTGCAGCCTGTTCAACTTGGATATGAATAAGATCTGTAATTGCTCTAACCTGGTCACGAGTAGGTCGTT
>JAYRIK010000163.1:0-19647 GCA_041906865.1 Candidatus Auribacterota bacterium | reverse complement strand
TTGCAAATCAAATGCAATCCCTGGAATCACAAAACAATCAATATCTTGTTTAGAAACCTCTAGAGTCTTATTCACACGAGGCTCTAGAATATCAAAAGCCCCTTTTTCACAATCCAATTCAAAACTTTGAACCTGACGAGTTTCTAAATCTTTTTCATTCACACATCGAGGTAAAACTGTTCTTTTACCATCACGCCATGCGGCTTGAATCATTTGAAGCGTGCTCACTTCAGAATCTTTGGCCATGTAAAAAAATATTGTTTTAGCCTTTTGATATTCTTTTAAGCTTAAAAAGTTCCTTAAAATCTCTTCGTCTTTTTTTTGCCGCTCTTCAACACTTAAACTTCCACGAAACTTTAGGAATTTTTTTCTGTCGATTTTTTTTGTGTCTTCTGACGCCATTGTTTCAGCCTTTCCAACATTTGTGTTTCATAACCTGCATTGGATAATTCCAAAAATTTCTTAGAGTTATTCACATAAGATTGCTCAACAAAGTGCCCGTCAAAATCATGGGGATAAAGATAGTGCGCTTCTTTCTCATCAGGGCCTTTCACATTTTTCAAATGAGAGGGAACTTCTTCTAAACGTTCATTTTTCACTGCTTCCAAAGCTTTATCAATGGCCAAATATGCAGAATTGCTTTTGGGGGCACAAGCTAAATAAATAGTTGTCTGAGCCAAAGGAATACGCGCCTCGGGAAGCCCTACAAACTCAACTGCCGCCAAACAGGAAGTAGCTAAAGTTAATGCTCTGGGGTCGGCATTCCCAATATCTTCACTGGCCAAAATGACTAAACGTCTTGCAATAAAAAGAATGTCTTCTCCTCCCTGAATCATTTTTGCCAACCAATAAATGGCTGCGTCCGGGTCACTGCCCCGAACACTTTTAATAAAAGCAGAAATCGTGTCGTAATGTTCATCTTCATCCCAATCATATTTAACTGCTTTTTCTTGCAGCACGCGATTGACATCTACTTTCAAAATAATTCTTTCACCTTTTTCATTGGGTTGAATCATATGAAAAACTGACTCTAAAATATTTAACGCACGCCGAGCATCTCCTTCACAAAAATTGGCTAAAAAAGAAAGTGCATCTTCCTGAAAATGAATTTTTTCTTTTCCAAATCCTTTTTCTGAATCTAATAAAGCTCGTTTTAAAATTTTTTCGATATCTGAAGATTTTAAAGAATGGAATCGAAACACTTGAGATCTCGAAATAAGAGGAGACACAATAGAGAAGAAAGGATTGTGAGTCGTTGCTCCAATGAAACTGATAACCCCATTTTCAATGTGAGGTAAAAGCACATCCTGCTGAGCTTTATTAAAACGATGAATTTCATCCACAAACAAAATCGTTCTTTCCCCTCTTTTTAAAAAAAGCTGGGCTTCATCAATAACCCGACGAACTTCTGCAACATTCGAAATAACTGCACTTAAAGAAACAAAACGCCGATGTGTTGCCTTTGCAATTAAGTGAGCCAGAGTTGTTTTACCCGTTCCGGGAGGACCATAAAAAATAAGGGAATGAAATTGATCTTGTCGAATCAATTCTTGAAGAAGTTTACCAGAACCTAAAAGATGCTCTTGACCAAAAAATTCTTCTAAAACATGCGGCCTCATCCGAGCAGCCAAAGGCATGGAAGAAGACTTTGAAGAAACCTTTTCATCTGATACGGTAGAAAAAAACTCTCTCTGTTCCATGGCCACATATTATAGCACTATGGAAAGATATTAGGTATTTTCTACTTATCGCAAATTCTTAATTATTCAATTCCACTTCTGGTACACCAATGTTTATAAATAATCACCATCGCCATGGTGTCGAGCGCGCAATATTGGCGCAAAAGAGTGGTCCATTTTTCATGCGTTTTTAAATCACCCCGATGAAGCCCATACATCATTTCCTGATAAGCACGCATGGCCATGGATCCTTCTTTGATGACTTCCGCTTGATCTCCTATCTCAATTCTTTCAAGTGAATCATATGGACTCATCACTTGATTCTCTCGCTCTCGATAATAGGGTTTTAAATATTCTATCTGATGCAAATAAGGATTGTTATTCCATACCGCAGGCAAAACATTCTTAATCGAAACACTTCCCTGCATGTCGCCTTGATAATAATATTCACGAGCAATTGTACATTGATCCACCAATGATTTACTAATCCATCGAAGCCAGTTCATGAGTTCAGAATCATGAAGACCACTTTCTTCTATATATTGCGCAATATCATTGAGTACACTTCGCTCATGATGAGCCCACATGAACGTGGTTCCTTCTCGGCCAATACACTCCATTAAAGTTCGTGCAAATTCAATGTTAGGGTAATGGTCCGTAGTATTGATCCAGTCTTGATGAACAGGAGCTTCACCCTGTGCATGCACGGTGTGACAACTCCATTGAAAGGCCGCAAGACCATAAGGGCGCATCCCTTTATAATATGGAAGTGCCATTCGAGATGTTTCAAAATCAATAAAGTGCAATGGGTAATTGTATTTTTGAAGTTCATCCTTCAGTCCAAACCCAATCCACTCGTGTTTCTTTTTTGAATATTCGATCTGTCGCTTTTGCCATACTCCCTGTTTTGGACTGGTGAGCCATTCCATAGGGATATCATAAAGAGATGATTTTCCTTGGGCAAATAAAGTATCCGCCATCTTCTCGCCACTCTGCTTTAAATTCCCCAAATAGCATAAATCAAGAAGATGCGGCGAGATCTTGCCTTGCTCCCCCCAACATTCCAGAAACCCGTTTTTTTCTTCCTGTTCAATAGGGAGTCGATACTCACAACGAGCACATTCAGTCGATAGAGAAGTTTGAATTCTCCGGGGACCCTGAATGACGGAGGCCACAAATTCTTTTGCTGAATCTATGATTTCTGGCAATAAAAATTCTACTTCCGACTGAACAGGAACTTTGATCAGCAAATGATCCTGACGAAGGGCTTCAGTATCCCCCGTAAATTTGACTCGATAGTTCATGCGACCCGGCGAAACGGAATCAACATAAAGAACAAACTGTTGTAATAAATTATTGATCTGAGTCTGTTTACTTTTATCACAAAGCATCAAGAAAGGATGAATTTCGCCGTCAGGATAAGCTCTTTGTAAGACATAAGTCTGATAGGCTACATCTTCAAGGTAAGGCTGCCACTCCGTTGTTAATCCAGGTCCGCGTTTTTTCCAAAAACACTCTATTCCACCTTCTATATGTTCTTCGTAACTTTCTCCGTCAAATGATTTGGCCTTAACTTCAATTAACTCAAACTGTTTTCCATGTTTAATCAATACATCAATACGCACCAACATACCGTCCACATAAATGGCCGGTTCAAAAAGAACGACATCCTCTTGTTCCAAATATTTTTGTGTTTGGGCAATCGCTTCTTCTGGGTCGAGAGAGGATATTTCAATCCCTTTAGGAAATAGAATCTGAGCCATCTTACCGACCATAAAACCACCCTCGGCCAGTAACTTGAGGAAGTCGTCTTCTTGTTTCAAATTCGGGTATTTATTTTTACGATAAAAGAGCTTGGTAGGACATTCTCGAGCAGTTTTAAAATCTGATTTAGATAGATAGTTCATAAGTAATATCCATCAGAAAGCAAACTTCAAATTCAATCTTGGAGAGAAGAAGGATTTAAACATCACCTGAATATTGCACGATTGTCGTGCAATATTTGCTTTTGCCTAAGAGAGTACTCCTCACCTAGGGAAATCTTCAAGGAGCTATACCATCATCTTGAAGTCTGTACCAGCTTGAGACTTTTTCACCCGCTAAACGGTTGAAAAAGTGTTAACCCCGTTTACACGCCTAAAAACGCGTGCATCACGGCCCTACGGGTGGATTTTTAACGTTACCGTTAAAAATCCAGGTATTATCTTTTCGATTTTTTTCCAGATTTGATACTTTTAGCCTTTGAAGATACATTTACTAAAGCTGCAACTGTCCCCGAATTTTGCTGTTGAAGAGGCACCGTTGTTGGTCTTCGATGATCGGTTTTGCGTTTAGCAAAACATTCTTTACAATAAACAGGTCGTTCACCCGTAGGCTTAAAAGGAACTTCACAATCTTTACGGCAATCTGCGCACACTGATTTATACATGACTCGTTCATGTCGATTGTTATTTTGCTGAGAAACATGATTTTGATTTGAATTTTGATAAGAAGGACGATGTTCTTGACTGCTATGAGATGATTCAGATCGTTGAACGTTTTGTGAAGAAGACATCATTCCTGAAAATCCAGTCGATAACTGCCGAATGACTTGCTCTGTTTTTTTCTCTAAACCTTCCAACCGCTCAGCAATTTTTGCCATCGCAGAAACCAAATCCAAAAGTCCTTGTTGTTCAAGAGAAGAACTCTTAGTTGATTTTTTTGAAGGTTTTTCTTTTACTTTAGTTTTTTTCATAGAATGAAAAGGTCTAGGAGCCTGTCAGAATATGTTGCAACAAAATAATATTCCAACAGGCTCTAGAAAATGAGAATACGTTACAGGTTTAATATAGTCAATCAGTCTTTCATCCCAATAATACTACTGATATTGAGTCACAAGCTGATCGATCGTTCCATCCTCTTTATATTTTTTGATCAATCGATTCACATCTGACAAATATTGTGCGAACGGTGATTGTTTAGAGATCGTGATGTAGAAATTCTGCTCTGAAATGAATTTAGGCAAATGCGTAACTTGCGTAAGCTTGCTTTTCTTAATTTCTAAATTTCCGGCATACAGTGAATTGATGAAATAATCGGCTTTATGCTGCGCAATCAGATCAAAAGCTTCTTCGCAAGTTTGCACTCGGCGCAAATTTAAATGAGCGGCACTGTAATCATCAAACTCTTGTCCGTAGCTGTCACCTATCATACCGACCCCTGATTTTCCAACCAAGTCTGATAAGTTTTTAAAGTCGAACGTTTTATCTGTCGCCACAAACACCGCAAGAGGATCAGTCGTATAAGGATCTGAATACATCATGTATTCTTCTCTTTCCTTTACTTTATAAGCAGCAACGATGACATCAATTTGACCAGTCTTTGCCTTACTCAAAACATCTTCCCATGCGCCGACATAAGGGGTTTGAACTTTGATCCCTAAATCGCCAAATATTTTTCTTATCAATTCTGGTCCAGCCCCAGTAACAACTTCTCCCTCTTTGAACATTACAGGTGGCCACTGAGGATGTCCAGACGCAATCAATTCCCTATCGGGTTTACTTTCTTCCTTGCACATCACCCCTTTTGTCAAACCAAGCAGCATACAGATCAGCAACCCAATCATTGCAAATTTACGCATGAGATTTTTCTCCTTAAGAAAATAATAAGGTTAATTTCTTTTTCCACGCACAAGTTCTACCCCGGAACAACACTCTTTGATAATGCGTTTTACGCATTCTACTATCTCTACAGCTGCGACCTCAGGCAGCTTTCCTTTACGATGTATCCCACAAACAGCCGTTGTAAGAGAGTGATCTAGATTCGGACTCCAGCGAGATTTTCCAAACCTGTCACGCCCAAATGTCAAATAAGCAGAAAGCGTATTTAACCCCGTTCCAGGCCTCTCTCCAATCAGATGAATCACAATATCTACATCCAATAATGCTCCAATGTGATATCCAGCTCTAACCCGCCCATTCTCTACTACAATATCACAATCTCCTACATGCAACCCCGTCTCGGAAAACTGCTTTCCTAATAGAGGTCGAAGATCATGCAAATTTTCGTTAATAGCATTCGCATTCAGTCCATCAGAAATCACCAGTTGCACCTGAGGCTTTCGCGTTTGATAAAGCCCCAATATTTTTTTTGTGTCTTCATCACAAATGAGTTCACCTGAAGAAGGATGAGCTAGATAGTCCTCCCGATTAACCGCATTCGTGTGAACACGCAAATTTTTCTTTGCTACATCATTGATGATGGAATCATCCAACACTGCATAAAGAGCACGACACGCATTCTTATAAATCGCATCCATCCTCTTTCGAACAACAGGAGGAGAATCTTGAGATCCATCTCCAAACCCTAGATCAAATCCCCGCTCTTGAATAACACTTAATTTCCTCAACCCTTCATCACGCAATGACTCGACTGATCGCTTATCTCCACCTGCTTTGAGATATAAGGCATAAAGCGATTCAGCCCTCGGTCTATGGCCTTCTAAATCACCATTTGCTTTCGTAATTCCAAGGGCCATCATTCTATTCTGCATAACTGTTGAGATTTTTCGTCCCGTTCTCTTGCGTAAACGTGGATGTTCTCGAAAAGAGGTTGTCATATAACCCAACATAGGATCTGCATTGCCAGCCACAGCCATCAAATAGGCAGGAGCCGCTTTTTCAACGATCTGCACCGTCAACTTTTCAAGAGCTTCAGGCTCTATCCCCATATGAAATGTAGAACAAACATCTAGTCCCATTGTAATGCCATGCAATTTGGCCATCACACTATCTTCCAAACAAGCCCTTAAAAGTTGATCCATCGTTTTAAAAACCTCTGGGCCAATAAATCCTGCCACATCATTGACAATCATCCAACGCCCTGTTTGAGCGCGAATCCAACGGGCTAGACCATAATTTCGAGCTTCCAGTGTGACCATATCCACGCCCTGTGCAGCACCATTCGTTACAGCTGAACCCTGTCCTGTCTCGAAGTAAAGACCTTCAAATCCACGTGCCAAATCTAACAGTCCCTCCGCATCAAGTCCCACCATTCCTTCCAGTGCCATCGACGTCCCCGCAAGGCTCTGAAAACCCACATCGATGCGTGTGCGCTCACGCGCCCGCGTCTGTTTAACAATATCTGATAGCACGCAAAAACGTGTGGGCAATTCCAGACGATCCACCACATCCTTCAAAAGCTTCTCCAAACGAACAATGGTATCTACATCATCACTCGCCGGATTGAGCCCCAAAATCACATCGCCACAACCATAGGTTAAACCTTCAAGAATTGAAAACAAGATCTCTTCTTCTTCATCGCCAGGACTGTTAGGCTGTATTCGCGAACCAAAGTGATACTCAGAGCCAATCGTAATCCCCTTTTCAGAAATGGGATTAAAAATTGATTGGGCAACCAAAGCAAGTTCATCATTTGTCATCACCTTTACGACAGCGGCAATAACTTCACTTTTGAGTCCATTCATATATTGATGAGCCCACGCTGAACCTCCAGATCCAAGCAAAATCGACTTAAGTTGAAAAATGGTAAGATCCAAAATTTCAGAAAAAAGTTTACGGTCTAGGGACCGGTCGAGGGCTTCGCTGACCCCATCTTCTACAAATGAGATCTTAGATATTTCTCGGATGGATAAACCCGACAGCACTAAACGCGCATCTTTGCGCACCGCCTCATCCTTCGTCCCACCTACAAGCAGATCTCCTTCCTTAAATTCATTGGCAAGAGCAAAAAGTTTCAAGAGTTCCTGTTGATTCATAGAATAGATCTATCCACATTCATTGATCAACCCAGCAGTATATACAACATTAAAAAATCACATCTTTTTAATGAGCCTATTCAATGGCTCTGTTTCATCTGTCAAAATACGTGATTGAACTGCCCCTAGAGCTGGTAATTTTGTCGTATCGAGAAGACCGATTTGAGCAAGCACCGAAGCTTGATCCCAATAAATATGTTCGGATTCAATCAAGTTATCTCGAACGGACACAATGGCTATCAGAGGAATCTCCACATGCTTTCCTGTGGGTGAAATACCTGGCAAAATCCATGGCATTTCGATGTCATGGGTAAAGGAGAAAATCATTTCATCCACCACGCGATCTGCGCCAACGGTACGAGAGAGAAGTGTAATCTTTACATCATTTGGACAGTGACCCACAAAACAATTTGTGTAGAAACTTTTGACCTTATCAAAACCGCGGCCACCAATGCCTACAGAGACATTAATCACATGAGGATTTTTCACCATCGTCTTCATAGTTGCATCAACATCTTTATCAACAAACTCATAGTCGGTATGCGCTTGCCATAATTTTAACATCTCTGAAATAGAGTCGGATTCACTGACTTGAGGTTTATTATCTTTAGGAAGGGTCATTCTTAAGCCTCCTTATCATGAGCAAAATCTGAAAAGAAAGGAAAAGATATCTCCACAGCAACTACTGAAGCATTTTAAATTATACTGGAAATTTTTATTGATTACTAGCGGCAAAAGCCACGGACCTGAGTCCGTGGCTACCTTTTCCGCAGTACTTTTCCGGAGGATATGCCCCGGAAAAGTGGCGGCCAGTCGCTACGCGACAAGCCGAGCTTGACAAAGGATTACGGACTTCGGCTTATTTCAGATCCTGCATATAAAAAATCTAAACGCCAATATCCTCATTCCAGAGACTGGGATGTTCGAGAATGAAATCATACATAAGACGTTTACACTCTTCAGACTCAAGATTGATCAACTTCACGCCCTGTCTTTGGGAATATTCTTCAGGACCTTTAAAAGTCTTATTTTCTCCAATCACGACCACTGGAATTTTATACAGAAGAATCGCACCCGTACACATATCACACGGTGAAAGGGTCGAATAAATCACGCACTTTTGATAATCCACTGCCTTGAGTCGCCCTGCATTTTCCAAACAATCCATTTCTGCGTGCAAAACAGATGATTTCTTCTGAACCCGTTGATTATGTCCCCTTCCAATGATCTTATTCTCCTTAACCAGCACAGAACCAATTGGAATACCCCCTTCGGAAAGTCCCTTACGTGCTTCTTCAATTGCAACTTTCATAAACTTTTCATGTTCGTGCATAAAAAATACTCCCCCCCTGTTTTATTAAAAAATAATTTTCGGTTCCTATATGATAGCACTCCCATTCCAATTACAGTAATTGAAGAAGAAACCGAGTTCTTGACAATACTTCGATTTTCGAGTTTCCTAACTCTTATGAATTTAGTTCAAACACTTAAAAATTTTTATCGCTTTGCTAAACCCTATCGCAAGCAATTTATATTAGGGATTCTTGCTTTATTGGTGGTTGATACCCTGAACGTATTCCCTCCTCTTATTCTTAAAAGCTTTATTGATCAAGTGGTGAAAAATTTTTCTGGCAACAAAGATTTTCTTCCCTTTCTATGGCTGGGTATTATTTTCATCTCTATTGCCCTAGGACAAGGCATTTGTCGATATCTTTGGCGCATGTTTCTGATTCGAGGATCTTTCAATGCAGCTGAAAAATTAAGAGAAGAATATTTTACAAAACTTCAAAAGCTACCTCCCTCCTTTTATGACAGAAATCCTATCGGTGATTTAATGTCTTTAGCCACCAATGATGTCGAAGCAATTCGTTTTGCATTAGGTCCGGGACTTTTGGTTTTTGTGGATGCTGTTTTTTTCCTCATTAGCATTCCTCCCGCCATGTTTTTTCTCTCTCCTAAACTGGCCTGTATTGCTTTGGCCCCTATGATTGTCGTACCGCTTATCATCACACAAGCAGAAAAATTGATTCATCATCGATTCGAAAAAGTACAAGCCCAATTTTCAAAACTTTCAGCTTTTGCTCAGGAAAACATTGAAGGAATTAAAATCATTAAATCTTTTGCCAGAGAATGGACTCAACTTAAACGATTCTCTCGCGAAGGAGAAACTTTTATTGAACTCAACCTTAAATTGGCCAAAGCTCAATCTATTTTTGAACCTCTTTTTACTTTGGCTGTTTCCTTAGGGTTGGTCTCTTTACTTATTTTTGCGGGTAAAGATGTCATCGAGGGGTATGTGAGTCTAGGCACATTTGTAGCCTTCACACGTTATTTAGATCAATTGGTTTGGCCTATGATGGCTTTTGGTTTGGCCGTCACTTACTATCAACGGGGTAAAACTTCCCTTGAACGCATTTTAAATGTTTTTGGAGAAAAGGAAGAAGAACAATGTTTAAAAGACAATCGAGTAACCTTAAGAGGAGCAAAGGACTCTAGCTATACAAATCCTGAGAAAAATTCTCAAAGTTCAATAACATTATCGCAATCTCAACCTTCTTCTATTTTGATTGAAGCTAAGAACTTAACTTTTAAATATCCTGGCGAACAAAAAAATGCTCTTCAGAATGTCTCTTTTCAAATCAATAAAAGCAGCCGCGTTGCCCTGGTTGGACCTATTGGTTCAGGAAAGAGTACGCTCATACGCCTTCTCCTAGGTCTTTATGAAGTTCCTTCCGGGATGCTCTTTTGGAATGGGATTGATTTATCCACCCTCTCCCTCAATGAACGTCGAGAAAAAATAGCTGTTGTTCCTCAAGAAGTTTTTTTATTTAGAGAATCTCTCGAATGGAATATTTTGATGGGATCCGAAAATCAAACCCTTCAAATGACCGATGCTGAATTCAAAACCCTTCTTAAAAAAGCGGGACTTGAAAAAGAAAGTGCCGAGTGGCAAAAGGATTTTACCATTGGAGAAAGAGGCCTTACTTTATCAGGAGGTCAACGCGCCCGTGTCAGTCTTGCCAGAGCACTTATTCGAGAAGTCCCTCTTCTTATCTTAGATGATGCACTTTCAAGTGTGGATGTACAAACTGAGACAGAAATTTTAAATGGGCTTTCTTCTCTATCTCCTGAACAAACTTTGATCATGATCACACATCGCTTTACGAGACTTTCGGCATTTGACCAAGTACTTGTTTTAAAAGAAGGATCTTTGGTTCAGGCCGGCTCTCCTCAAGAACTCTCTGAACAAGAAGGACTTTTCAAAGAACTATTAGAATTACAGAGGCTAGAAGATGAATTGGCAAGAGGATGATTTTTCAAAAGAAGCAAACCTGAATTTCAAAATGCTTTCTCTTTTTCGAAAGCGTTTGTGGCCCTACGTGTCCTCTTTTCGTCTGCTCTTTTTTATCAGCTTAATGTTGGTTCTCTTCGCAACACTGGCTTCTCTTCTGGTACCGTGGCTTCTAGGTTATATTGTTGATCATGTGCTTGTTCCGAAAAACACGCATCTTTTAATTCCCTTAACATTTGTCATTCTAGGGACTGATTTTGTAGGCGCCCTCACCACTTACATTCAAAGTTACACATTTACTTTGCTGGGACAAAAAGTTCTTCACAATTTAAGACAAGATCTTCTCAAAAAATATGAATTCTATCCTTTAAGTGAGTATCATCAAACTCCCACTGGGCGCTTGGTTACACGTTTGATTAACGATACCTCCAGTCTCCAAGATCTTTTCACAAGTGGCATCGCCATTGCTTTAGGTAATGCCAGTGTGGTTTTGGGAATTATCCTTTGGCTTATTTTTCTTCATCCCAAATTAGGACTGGTTTGCGTCAGCGTATTTCCCTTCATGATTCTTTCTTCAAAACTTTTTGGAGGAATTATACGCAAAACAGCCCATGCATCTAAAGCTGCACTTTCACGCTTGAATACATTTTTAGCAGAAAATATTTCTGGAATGGCTATCATTCAAATATTCAATAGACAGGGAATATTCAAAAAACGTTTTGATGAAACATCGCATCAATACACACAAACCCAAATTAAATCCATTGAGTCTTTTGCTTTTTTCCAACCGAGCATTACCATCTTAAGCAGTTTTTCAATGTCTCTTCTCATTTGGTATGGAGGATTCAAATCCTTGGATGGATCTATCAGTCTAGGTCTCTTGGTCTCTTTCATGGCTTATCTTCATGCCCTATATGCCCCGATTCGAGATATGACAGAAAAATACAATCTTTTCTTATCCGCCATGACTTCTTGCGAAAGAATCTTTGAATTTATGGACAGGCCTCAGGAAAAAGAAAGTTCAAACCCCTCTTCCCTTCCTTCCGCCATAGAAGGACAAATTGAATTTGAAAATGTTTGGTTTTCTTATCAATCAAGTAAGACTCAAACATCCTGGGTCCTAAAAAATATTAATTTTAAAATTGAAGTTGGAGAAAAAATTGGGATTGTAGGCTACACAGGAGCGGGGAAAACAACTCTATCGCTTCTGTTGATGCGTTTTTATGATGTGCAGAAAGGGAAAATTCTTTTAGATAGAAAAGATATCTCCCATGGCGAACGTAGAACCCTTCGTCAAAAAATCGGATATATTCAGCAAGAGCCCTTTCTTTTCTCTGGAACCATTGAAGATAATATTTTTTTATGGGAAGAAAAAGGCAAAGAAGTTTTCATGTCTTTGCCTGATTTCGCACGTGAACCCTTTGAGCAAGGTTCTTTAAAGTTCTCAAAAGAAGTTTTAGAAAAAGGAGCCAATTTATCCACGGGCGAAAGACAAATGATCTCTTTTATGAGAACAGTGGTTCAAAATCCTTCTATTTTTGTGTTAGATGAAGCCACTGCCCATTTAGATCCTTTGAGTGAACAATGGATTGAAAGACTTTCAGGAATTGTCTTCAGAAATAAAACGGTTTTAATCATTGCTCATCGCTTGGCAACATTAAAATCTGTCCATCGAATCCTCGTTCTACATCACGGGGAATTGGTTGCCCTTGGAACCCATACCGAACTGATTTCTAAAGAAGGGATTTATCGCAAGCTGTATCAATTACAGTTAGAGAAAGAAAAAATAGGAGAGAACTGAGTGTCATGCAAAAGAACTTTATTTTACCCCCACCCCACACGACGCATAACACATACAGCTTTAAGTCATTGAACTTTGATCCCAAAGAAGGTATAAGATAGCCTTTTAGACATACTTCCGAGGGAAATAGTATGACACAGCAAGATATTCAGATTAAAATTGAGACATCTTTTCCTGAAACAATGGCTCGAGTGATTGATTTAACAGGAACTCAAGACCATTATCAGGCCACTATCATTTCACCTGCTTTTAAAGGGAAATTGATGATAGAACAACATCGTATGATTTATGGCATTTTTCAAAAAGAGATTGATTCAGGGGAGCTTCATGCGCTCACATTAAAAACATACACCCCCGAACAATATCAAAAACATTCAGAAAATTAGGAGAAATCATCATGTCCAATCCATTACAAGCCAAAATAGAAGAAAAAGTAAAACAAAACCCTGTCATTATCTTTATGAAAGGGACACCCGAAGCTCCACACTGTGGTTTTTCAGCCAAAGCCTGTGAAGTTTTAAGAGCTGCAGGCGTGAAAAAACTGGCAAGTGTTGATGTTCTCTCTGATGATGATCTTTGGGGAGCTCTAGAAGAATACACTCAATGGCCTACCGTCCCTCAAATTTTCATCCATGGTCAATTCATCGGGGGCTGTGATATTGTCACAGAAATGTATGAACGCGGGGAATTGCAAGAACTACTGAAAGAGAAGAAATAGTCTTAATCATTACAATAAAACTATTCCGCTAACTCTCATTCTCCATCATACGGAGATCATACATACTATTTATTTCTCATCTGTTCCCCGCTGTCGCTTCTAATCATGCCCATATCTTCTCACAAACCAACGATACGTAAAATGAAGGGTGAGAAGATAAGCCATCACTATTAAAAACAGGGAGAGAAAAAAGAAAATAGGAGGACGGACAAAACCAAACGGAGCCGCCAATCCAGAAAATGGAAGGAAAAGACCCACTGCAATAATCGCTAAAGAAGTTCCTACCAAAAGCCGACTCGGCCGGCTTTGAATGAATGGAATTTTTTCCGAGCGCAAAATATAGATCACCAGAGTTTGTGTACAAAGAGATTCCAAAAACCAACCCGTATGAAAGAGTTTTTCAGAAGCATGAAAAACAAAAAGCAAGACCCCAAAAGTTAAAAAGTCAAAAAGAGAGCTTAAAGGCCCCATCACCCTCATCACCCGTCGAATGGCCTTTACATTCCATGTGCGAGGCTTCAATAAATATTCTTCATCCACTGAATCTGTTGCAATGGCTAACTGAGAAAGGTCGTAGAGAAAATTATTAAGCAAAATTTGTATGGGCGTCATAGGCAAAAATTTCAAAAAGGCACTGGCTCCTGTCATACTAAACATATTTCCAAAATTGGAACTGGAACCCATTTTAATGTATTTCAAAATATTGCCAAAAGTGCGCCTCCCCTCCCGAACACCATCTTCAAGAACCATGAGGCTCTTTTTTAAAAGAATCATATCCGCTGATTCCTTAGCAATATCTGCCGCATTGTTCACTGAAATTCCAACATCTGAAGTTTTTAGGGAGGGCGCATCATTGATCCCATCCCCCAAATAACCCACCACATGACCATTGGTGCGCAGAGTTTGAATCACACGTTCTTTCTGAAGAGGAGAAAGACGGGCAAAAACAGTGACAGATTCAACCCGCTCCCGCAATTGTGAATCATCCATTTTTTCAACTTCATCACCCGTGACCAAAGCACTGACATTCAGACCCACATCGCCACAAATCTTCTTGGTGACCAGTTCATTATCCCCTGTTAAAACCTTAACGGTAACCCCATGCTTTCTTAATGCTTCAACAGCTCGTTTAGCCGAAGGCTTAGGAGGATCTAAAAAAGCTAAATATCCTTTTAAAATTAAATTTTGCTCGTCATCTTTTGAATATACTGATTTTGGATCAACCATATCTCGATAAGCCACGGCCAACACACGAAAGCCCTCAGAGCTTAAATGGTCATATTCCTCTTTTAAATCTGTTAACAAAAGATTTTCCATATCTAAAATTTCGCCATCTAACTCAAAATGTGTACATCTTTTAAAGATTTCTTCCGGAGCTCCTTTTGCGATCAATTGATGTTTGCCTTCTCGATCAATCACAACAGACATAATTCTGCGAGAAAAATCAAAAGGGACTTCATCTACTTTCTTGTAAGGCTGTGACAAAATTTTCTCATGATCTAAAATGGCTTTATCCAAAATATTTTTTAACCCTGTTTGATAAAAACTATTCAGATAGGCAAATTTCAAAGTATCTTCATTTTCCTGTCGGACGACATCGCAATATCTTTCAAGCACAATCTTATCCAGAGTCAATGTTCCTGTTTTATCCGTGCATAAAATATCCATGGCACCAAAATTTTGAATGGCGTTCAACCGTTTCACAATAACTTGCTTACGGGACATGGCAATGGCGCCTTTGGAAAGATTGATACTAACCAACATGGGCAACATTTCAGGGGTTAACCCCACTGCAACCGCTAAAGAAAAAAGAAGTGCCTGAACCCAATCCCCTTTGAGAAAAAAGTTAATTCCAAAAATAACCACGACTAAAACCAGCATGTTTCGAATCATCATCCAGACAAACTCTCTAATGCCCTTATCAAAACTCGTTTCTGTGCGCATCATAGCTAATTTGCGCGAAAGTTCTCCAAACTGGGTATGAATTCCTGTTTTTAATACCAGACCAAATCCCGTACCACTCACAATGCTAGAACCCATAAAAGCAATGTTGCGCAATTCTGAAAGGCTCGTTCCCTTTGGATAAACTGGTTCTGCTACTTTTTCAATGGGAAAAGATTCTCCTGTTAAAGAGGCTTGATTCGCAAAAAGATCTTTACAAGAGAAAACTCGAAGATCGGCAGGAACCATATCCCCTGCCGAAAGATCAATAATATCTCCAGGAACAATATCTCGAATTTTTATTTCCTTCGGACTCCCATTGCGAATCACGGTTGCAGTGGCCCGAACCATTTCACTTAATTTTTCTGCCTCTTTTCCAGAACGATGCTCTTGAAAAAAAGAAAGGAAAACGCTGATCACAACCATGGCAAACACAAGCACCGCACTGATTTTCTCACCAAAAAATAATGAAAAGAGGCCAATGATGATCAGCACAATCACAAGTGGATTAATAAATTTGGAGAGAATTTGAATGAGAAGTGTTCTTTTCTTTTTACGAGCAGGTTCATTCAAACCATAAATTTCAAGACGAGCTTTGGCTTCTTTTTCTTTTAAACCTGTTGAAGATGTTTTTAGCTTTTCGAAAAGTTCTTCAATGGATGCTTCAACCTCTTTAGACGAAACACCCATTCCTAAAGAGATTTCTAAGTCATTTTGATAATTCTGATTTTTAGCCATTTTGTGTGCTCTATTTTGATTCAATGAATGCTTTTATCTTATCCAACCTTAAAAAGCCATGCTAAAATGATTTTTCATAAGGTAAAAAATATGGAAGATCCCACATTATATTACAAGAAACATCCTCTTTACCAACTCCTTCGAGAAAGAATTCTCGTTCTCGACGGAGCCATGGGAACCATGATTCAGAATTACAAACTTTCTGAAGATGCGTTCAGAGGAAAAGAGTTTGTTCATCATTCGCATGACCTCAAAGGGAACAATGATTTATTGAGCCTCACTCAGCCCCATATTATCCAGGAAATCCATTCTAAATATTTAGAAGCGGGTGCCGATATCATAGAGACAAATACTTTCAATTCTAACTCGCTCTCGATGGCTGATTATCATCTGCAACATAAAGTTCATGACCTTAATCTTGCTGCAGCTAAACTAGCAAAAGAAATCACACAAAAATACACTCTCAAAAATCCAGAGAAACCCCGATTTGTAGCAGGCGCTTTGGGTCCCACAAATCGATCTGCTTCTATTTCACCTAATGTGAATGATCCAGGCTTTCGAGCAGTCACCTTTGATGATTTGGTTAAAGTCTACACAGAACAAATTCACGGGCTTGTATTGGGAGGTGTAGATCTTTTACTCGTCGAAACAGCCTTTGATACCTTAAATTGCAAAGCCGCTCTTTTTGCAATCGATGGATACTTTCAAAAACATCGAATTTCTCTTCCTATTATTGTTTCAGTCACGATTGTTGATATGAGTGGAAGAAATTTATCAGGACAAAATATTGAAGCCTTTTGGAATTCTGTTTCGCATGTTCCTCTATTGGCTGTGGGAATCAATTGTGCTCTGGGTGCAAAAGAAATGAGACCTTCTCTTGAAGATCTTTCAAAAGCAGCAAACTGCTTCGTCATTTCTTATCCCAATGCCGGACTGCCCAATCAATTTGGAGGCTATGACCAAACGCCTGAACAAATGGCAGAGTGGATTAAAGATTTTGCGCAAAGTGGTTTTGTAAATATTGTAGGGGGATGTTGTGGAACAACACCGGAACATATTCAAAAGATTGCTCAAGTGGTAAAGGGGCTTCCTCCTCGTAAAATC
Organism: Candidatus Auribacterota bacterium; assembly: GCA_041906865.1. Lineage (GTDB taxonomy): Bacteria > Auribacterota > JACPWU01 > JACPWU01 > JACPWU01 > CAZXEQ01. The sequence goes on along the minus strand of JAYRIK010000163.1, from coordinate 2,619 downwards.
CCCACCCTTCAACCTATGCTTCGCTTGAGTGGCTTGGAACCTCTTAACATTCGGCCAGGTCTTAATTTTGTCAATATTGGTGAACGAACGAATATCACAGGATCTCCTCTATTTTCAAAAACAATTATCGCCAATGATTTTGAAAAAGCACTCACCATTGCAAAACAGCAAGTGGAAAATGGCGCCCAGATCATAGACATCAACATGGATGAAGGCATGTTGGATTCTCAGGCCATCATGGTTAAATTTTTAAATCTCGTCGCAGCCGAGCCGGACATTGCAAAAGTTCCGATCATGATCGACTCTTCAAAATGGTCTGTCATTGAAGCAGGGTTAAAATGTGTTCAGGGAAAATCCATTGTTAACTCCATCAGTCTTAAAGAAGGAGAAGAGCATTTCTTAGCCCTAGCGAAAAAAGTACGCATGTTTGGGGCTGCCGTTGTTGTCATGGCCTTTGATGAACAAGGACAAGCTGCAACTCATGAGAGAAAATTGGAAATTTGTACACGCTCTTACAAATTGCTGACGGAAAAAGTTGGATTTCCTCCTGAAGATATTATTTTTGATCCCAATATTCTTACCATTGGAACAGGCATTGAAGAACATAACACCTATGCCCTTGATTTCATCAAAGCAACCGAAGGCATCAAAAAAACACTCCCCCATGCTTCTGTCAGTGGTGGAATTAGTAATCTCTCTTTTTCTTTCAGAGGAAATAATGCGGTTCGAGAAGCCATGCATTCCGTATTTTTATACCACGCCATCCGTGCAGGCCTCGACATGGGGATTGTGAATGCAGGACAATTGATCGTCTACGAAGAGATTCCTAAAGAACTTTTGGAACAAGTGGAAGACCTTATCTTTAACCGTCGAAGTGATGCAACCGAACGCATGCTTCAATTTGCTCAAACGGTCAAACAGAAAGAAAAAGGGCCTATTCAAGAAGAAGATTGGCGTAAAAAAAGTGTAGAAGAGAGACTTTCTCACGCCCTTGTCAATGGCGCTCAGGAATACATTGAACAAGATGTCGAAGAAGCTCGGCAGCTTTATGCAAGACCTCTGGAAATCATTGAAGGCCCTCTCATGAGCGGGATGAATATTGTGGGAGATCTTTTTGGCGCAGGAAAAATGTTTCTTCCTCAAGTCGTCAAAAGCGCTCGTGTCATGAAAAAGGCTGTCGCCTTTCTTCTTCCCTATATGGAAAAGGAGAAGGCTCAAACAGGCATTCAAAGTGCAGGAAAAATTCTTTTGGCCACAGTCAAAGGAGACGTACATGACATTGGTAAAAACATTGTGGGCGTCGTCTTAGGTTGCAACAATTATGAAGTGATTGATCTCGGCGTCATGGTCCCTTGTGTACAAATCCTTGAAAAAGCGAAAGAGCTAAAAGTAAACATCATTGGGCTAAGCGGACTGATTACCCCTTCATTAGATGAAATGGTTCATGTGGCTAAAGAAATGGAGAGAGAAGGTTTTAAAATTCCTCTTTTGATCGGTGGAGCCACTACTTCTAAAATTCATACTGCCGTAAAAATTGCGCCTTCTTACAAAGGTGCTACCGTTCATGTTTTAGATGCCTCCCGCTCGGTCGGAGTTGTTTCAAATCTTTTGAGCAAAGGACAAAGCGAAGCTTTCTGTGCAAAAATTACAGCTGAATATGAGGATTTACGAAGTACACATCACAACAGAGAATCTGCAAAAGTTCTTACCCTTCAACAAGCCCGAGATCGCAAAGGACAATTTTCATTTGAGAATATTATCAAACCGACTTTTTTAGGAAATCGTACCTTTAAAAATTATTCGCTTTCTGAGATTCGTGATTACATTGATTGGACTTTCTTCTTTCATACATGGGAATTGAAAGGACGTTATCCTAAAATCTTTGAAGATCCTAAAATAGGTGTAGAAGCTAAAAAGCTTTTTGATGAAGCTCAAATATTTTTAGATAAAATCATCCAACATCAATGGTTTGAAGCCCGAGCTGTGATTGGGTTTTATCCTGCTGCCCGTGTCGAAGATGACATTGAGATTTACACCGATGAAAGCCGAAAAAAAATATTAACAACATTTCACATGTTGCGTCAACAAATGGACAAAGAATCCAAGGAGCCCAATTTTTGTCTAAGTGACTTTATATCACCTAAGGCAAATGCTCAAAAAGATTATATCGGCGTTTTTGCGGTTACCGCCGGCATTCGCATGGAAGAAATCACACAAAAATTCGAACGAGAACATGACGATTATTCAAGCATTATGGTCAAAGCCCTTGCTGATCGCTGTGCAGAAGCTTTTGCAGAACTGATGCATAAAAAAGTTCGTAGAGAATTCTGGGGTTATGCTAAAGATGAGAGGCTAGAAAATGCTGATTTGATTCGTGAAGAATATCAAGGTATACGTCCAGCTTTTGGATACCCGGCCTGTCCAGATCATACTGAAAAAACAGCACTTTTTAATATTCTAGAAGCTGAAAAAAATACAGGGATTCATCTCACTGAAAATTTTGCCATGTTCCCTGCAGCCTCTGTCAGTGGCCTTTATTTTGCACATCCAGAATCTCGTTATTTCTCGGTGGGTAAAATTGGACAAGATCAAGTCGAAGATTATACAAAGCGCAAAAAT
>JAYRIK010000162.1:0-17163 GCA_041906865.1 Candidatus Auribacterota bacterium | reverse complement strand
TTAAAGATTCTGCCACAACAGAAGAGCTTTGTTTTTGTTCCGATGATGCATCAAAAGAATAAATTTCATTCACTAATTCCATAATCGCACTAATCGCCGTATTAAAGTGATAAGAGTTCTCAAAATCCAAGGTTACTTTTTTTATGGTTTGATGCATTTTGCGATAAAGTTTTTTCTCTGAATCGCTCATCTGAGTAAAAGAAGAAGGTGATTGAACATTCTTCAATGGGGCAATCTCTACAAATTCACTTACTTTGTACCAAACCCGTTTTAAAAATCGAAAAGACCCTTCTACTCCTTCTTGATTCCAATCCAAATCTTTTTCAGGAGGTGCTGCAAAAAGGCTAAAAAGCCTGGCCGTATCAGCCCCATATTGACTGATCAAATCATCCGGATCTACAATGTTGCCACGAGATTTGGACATTTTAAAACCATCTTTAATCACCATCCCTTGTGTCAAAAGACGTTTAAAGGGTTCATCTATTTTAAGAAATCCTAAATCGCGTAAGACTTTTGCAAAAAATCGAGCATACAAAAGATGTAAAACTGCATGTTCTACACCCCCAATGTATTGATCCACAGGAAGCCAATAATCCACTTTATGAGCATCCAAAACCTCTAAAGCTTGAGGGCAAGCATAGCGGGCAAAATACCAAGAAGATTCAAAAAAAGTATCCATGGTATCTGTTTCACGCCGAGCAGATTTGCCACATTTGGGACATAAAACATCTATGAAACTTGTATGTTCTGCTAAAGGGGACGGACCTTCTCCCGTAAATTTTACATCCTTGGGAAGAATCACTGGAAGATCTTTTTCTGGGACAGGAACAGCTCCACAAGCTTTACAATAAATAATGGGAATGGGATTCCCCCAATATCTCTGACGTGAAACACCCCAATCTCGGATTTTATAATTCACTGTTCTTTTACCAACTTTTTTCTGCTCCAAATGCTGAGCAATTTTTCCCCACGCTTCTTGATTTGATAGTCCATCAAATAAATCTGAATGAACTTGGACGCCATCCCCCTCATAGCTTTGAGTCATTTTCTCAACATTTAACGTTTCCCCTGAAGGTTGAATAACAACTTTAATAGGAAGGTTGTATTTTTTTGAAAACTCAAAATCTCTTTGATCATGAGCTGGAACAGCCATCACAGCACCTGTTCCATATTCCATCAAAACAAAATTTGCAACATAAACAGGAATTTTTTCACCAGTTAAAGGATGAATACAATAAACACCTGTAAAAACACCTTCTTTCTCTTTGGTCTGATCTGTTCTAAAGGAGCGATCTTCTTTAGAAACTTTCTCTACAAATGCACGCACTTCCTTTTCTTGAGGCTTTCCCTTTATCCATTCCAAAATTTTGGGATGTTCTGGGGCCACACTCATAAAAGTCACACCATAGAGCGTATCTACTCTGGTTGTAAAAATCTTGAGCGAGTCCTCTTTATGCCCTTCAATTGGGAAGTCCACTTCAACACCTTCAGATCTCCCAATCCAGTTTTTCTGCATCATTAACACCCGCTCAGGCCATCCATCCTTTAATTTTTCCAAGTCGGCCAAAAGTTCATCCGCATAAGAAGTAATTTTTAAAAACCATTGTTCTAAATCTTTTTGAATCACTTCATTTTCGCAACGCCAGCACTTTCCATCTACCACTTGCTCATTAGCTAAAACAGTTTCACAACCCGCACACCAATTGACAAAGGACTTGCGTTTATAAGCCAAGCCTTTTTCATACATTTTCAAAAAGAGTTTCTGCTCTAATCCATAATATAAAACATCGCAAGTCGCTATTTCTCTAGACCAGTCATAAGAAAATCCCATTTTTTTAAGCTGCATTTTCATGAAAGCAATATTGTCATAGGTCCATTGAGCCGGATGAACGCCATGTTTAATAGCCGCATTTTCAGCGGGTAAACCAAAAGCATCCCACCCCATAGGATGAAGCACATTAAACCCTTTCATACGCTGGAAACGCGCAACCACATCTCCAATCGCGTAATTACGTACATGGCCCATATGAATTCGACCGGAAGGATAAGGAAACATCACCAAGCAATAGAATTTGGGTTTGGAAGACTTTTCCGTGACATGGAAAGTACGTTCAGCCTCCCAAAAAGACTGCCATTTGGATTCTATTTTTTTAAAATCATAAACTATTTTTGACATGAATTTTTCTTTGTTAATGAAGTTTAGAAGTCGAAGCCAAGATTATTGACCTTTATTCAAGATTTGTCAATTGCCGGGGATTTGCTTTCGGAGCACTTAAAGGTAGTAAAAATAAAAATGTCACATCCTTTCTTCCATTCATGAGGATTCATTCCTGCTTTTAAGCACGCTTGAGAAAGAAATTCTTCTCGATTCCATCCTTCCTCAGTAGCAACTTGTGGAAGAAAAAGGCCTGAACGAGCTCCTTTTTTAACGAATATACCATGTTTGCCTATTTTGATTTCTCTTAACGATTGAATCAACACAAAATCACTTAAAATCGAAATTTCTATTTGAATATGATCCAGTTCTTCTTTTCGTACACGAGAAAATCTTGAATCCTGAAAAGCTGCTGCTAAAACTAAATCCTTCACTGATTCCAATAAACTTTTATTCGCATTTACAAAACCAATGCATCCCCGTAAATGTTCATCCTTTTTTAAAGTAACAAACACACCTTTCTTCTGAAGAAATTTTGGATTGGAAGGAATAGATCCGGTTTTTTTCTTTTTACCTAAAGAAACTTCTAGCGTACGACGCGCAAATTCGCAAAGTGATTTTTTCTCTAATCCTGATAAAAACTCTTCCTCCATCTCTGCCAAAAGCCTTTCATCTTCTAACGAACGTTTAAAAATTGCCATAGAAACATATCCTACCACTTTTGTTTTATCCCCTGTTACATCACCCGAGTTAGCAAAATTCAATGTTTTTACGGCATTGGCTCCTAACTCACGCACTGCCAATAAGGCTGTCAACATAGGGCCAAATCCACACAATTCGGCCCTTTCTTCCTTTGCTGCATCCATATAAAGCCGTCCGGGATCCATACTTTCAATATCTTGAATGGCAATTCTGTCCTTGCGAATCGCTTCCTCATAAGAGAAATAATGAGATAAATCTGTAGAAACAATTAAAATAATTTTCTTCTGTTTTTTTGCAAGGATGGCATGAACAATGGCATTGGCCAAACGACTGCATGTTTTCCAGTCATAATCGGCCATGACAATGGGAACAATTTTCATATGCGAAGCAATTATTTGTAAGAAAGGAATTTGAACTTCTAAAGAATGTTCTTTGGCATGCGAGACTGCATTAAAAACAGATCCTGTATCTTTACAAAGAATCATTTCTGCTAAATCTTCATCTATTTTGAATTCTCCTAAAGGTGTTTTAAAAGCCCCTTTTGCATACACAGAAGTCCCCGGAAAGCCCAGTCCTTGATGATTCGGGCCTATTAAAATGGCCGTATCAAAAACGGTTTCCTGTAAGACACGATAGGCATGCGCTGCCACACGCCCAGAATAAGTTAAACCTGCATGAGGAACAACCAAAGCGATTAATTCACCTGGAATCTGGGGAAGTGAAACATCTTTTAAAAAAGATAAGACATCTAATTTGAGTTGGCGCGCAGACCCTGAATAAAACAATCCTGCGACGGCTGGTTCTCGAACATTGCTCACAAGCAATCTCTCCTAAAGACGTATTTTATAATTATATCCTGTTTTTAATATTCAGTCCACTCCCCTTGGAAATTCAAAATAAGTGAGATTGATTATGCACTCCATTTGTATTAGCATACCCTTGATATGATAGGAAAACCCAAAAAAATTAAAGCCATCCTTTTTGATATTGGAAACGTGATTCTTTTCTTCAACAATCACCTTGTGTCCAAAAGACTTCAAGCATTGACACATTTATCTGAAGAAAATCTTTTCAAAACGGTATTTGGACTTTACATGGAGAAGGAACTTGATTTAGGGAAGTTTCCTGCCGATGATTTTTTGAAATTGGTACGATCGAAACTCAAATTAAAAACTTCTATCCCCCAGATGCATCTTCTTTTTTCAGATATTTTCAAAGAAAATGTTCTTATTTCAAGTTTGATACGACGTTTGAAGGGCAAAATCCCACTGATTGCTATTTCCAACACCAATGAAAGCCATTTTGAATTTATTAAAGAGCATTTTCCGATACTTCATAATCTGGATCACATCATTGCGTCTTGCGAAGTAGGAGTCAAAAAGCCACATTCAGGGATCTATTTTCAAGGATTGAAATATGTTTCTGCCCATCCTCAAGACTGTCTTTTTATTGATGACCAAGAAAAAAATATTACACCTGCAAAAATGCTAGGATTTCAGACTCATCTTTATCATGTACAACAACATGAATCCTTCTTGAGTCAGCTTTATCAAATGGGTGTTTTGTAGATAACCTTCGACTCTTGTATCATTCCCTATGAGGCAAAACGCCATTGGGTGAGTTTTTGACAAAAGTAACAAACTCTTTTATTTCAGGGCTCTGAAAACCTGCTTTTTCAATTTCAACTAAAGCATTAGAAACATTCAGTCCTGAGCGATAAAAAATTTTATACATTTTCTTAATTTCTCGCATCGCTGCCTCTGAAACACCCGCTCTTTGTAGACCCACAAGATTCATAGACCAAATTTCATTGCGTTCACAAGCCATCATAAAGGGAGGAACGTCTTTTGAAGTCCCTGCCCCACCTGAAAACATAACCAAACGGCCTACATGAACATGCTGGTGAATCATCACACTGGCAGAAATAAAAACTTGATCCGCCACATGAGCATGTCCCGCTAATACAGCATAGTTGCAAATAATAATTTTATTCCCTAATACACAATTATGAGCTACATGAGCTCCTCCCATCAGAAAGTTATCATTTCCAATAATCGTAGAACTTTCAGGTTCCGTGCCTCGATGAACCGTTGCATATTCACGAAACGTGTTTCGATCTCCAATTTTAAGATAACTGCGCGTGTTAGGATTAAACTTTAAGTCCTGTGGAAAATGCCCAATCGCAGCCCCAACATGAATTTGATTATCAGATCCTATTTCAGTGTAACCCGTCACAAAAGCATGGGCCCACACTTTTGTTCGTGGTCCCATTTTGACATGGTCTTCGATCACTGCATAAGGACCCACTTCTACCGTAGAATCTAATTGAGCTTTTAAGCTCACAACCGCTGTTGGATGAATCATGACGACCTCCTCTGGTAAAGAATAGAAATTGCTGATATAATAATGAATATTCAAGTTCAAGCCAAGCTCGCAATCGTTCTCCTAAGTATGAAGACCATGGGAGATCGAGCAAGCATGGTCCCCGATAATCATCGGGGTAAGCGAGATCTCCTTTGAGTTCATTTGACTCGCAGGGGCAAATGAACGGGTCTGAACACTTAGGAGAACGAGTTACTTGTACAATCATCTGGCAAATAATACAAAAGGAATTGGATGTTAAAAACACCTTTCACTGAAAAAGAGCTCAATCGATTAATCGAATTGGCGAAGGCCTCTGGACAAACAGATCTTATCGAAGAAATGCTTGGAACAATCTTAAGACTGATTGAAGACAAAACCGTTCGAGGCGATTTAAAAATCATTAATTCTGCTTTAAAAGAATTACGTTACTCTTTCAAAGTCTTTTCTCCTTATCGAAACGTTCGAAAAGTCACTATTTTTGGTTCCGCTAGAACACCCGAAGAGGCTCCGGAATATAAAATGGCCAAAGAGTTTTCTAGCAAACTTTGCAATACTGGGTGGATGGCTATTACGGGAGCTGCTAGTGGCATTATGAAGGCTGGCCATGAAGGAGCCGGACGAGAAAAAAGCTTTGGCGTAAACATCCGTCTCCCTTTTGAACAAAAAGCCAACACCTTTATTGAGAACGATCCCAAATTGGTTAATTACAAATATTTTTTTACTCGAAAACTCATTTTTATTAAAGAATCGGATGCCGTTGTTTTATTTCCTGGTGGGTTTGGAACGCATGATGAAGGGTATGAAGCACTCACCCTTATTCAAACAGGCAAATGTCCCCCAAGGCCTTTAGTGATGGTCGCACCTGCCGGAAATGATTATTGGAAAGATTGGGAAAAGTATATTGAAGATCATCTTCTAAAAGCGCATCTCATTTCTCCTGAAGACATGCATCTGTTTAAGGTAACAGATTCCATTGATGAAGCCGTAGAAGAACTTTTACGTTTTTACAAGATTTATCATTCATCTCGATTTGTCAGAGATCAATTTGTTTTGAGACTAAATCAAGACATCTCTGATACAAATTTAGAAAAATTAAATTATAATTTTAAAGATATTTTGGACAAAGGCCGCATCGAAAAATACAAGGCTACACCAGAAGAAGCAAATGAGCCTGATTTAATCCATCTTCCCAGACTGATTATGAATTTTAATCGGAGAAGTTTTGGAAAACTCAGAGCTATGATCGATATGATTAATCAATTTTAAATCTGACAGTTAACTTTTTTATGAGCCTTAAAGCTATTATTTTTGATTTTAACGGAGTTATTTCTAATGATGAACCCATTCATCTTAGAATGTTTCAAAAAGTCCTAAGAGAAGAAGGCATTCGTTTAACAGCAAAAGAATATTACAAACATTATTTGGCTTTTGATGACAAAAACTGTTTTAAAAAAATCTTTTTAAAAAATCGAAAATCTACCCCCTCCAGTAAAATCCAAGAGCTTATTGAAAGAAAAGCAAAATATTACGAAGCCTATATTGAAAACCATCGTGTGATTTTTACAGGTGCAAAAAAATGGATTTTAAAGTTTGCCCGTCTCTATCCCCTAGCCATTGCTTCAGCTGCTCGAGGGCATGAAATTCGATGGATTTTAAAAAAAGAGAAACTTCTCAAAAAATTTAAAATCATCGTTGGTGCAGAAGATACTAAAAAAAGCAAACCTGATCCTGAGAGCTATTTGCTTGCCCTTAAAAAGTTGAATCGCTTTAAAAAAATCCTTCCCTCAGAATGTCTTATCATTGAAGACTCTATTGCAGGCATAGAAGGAGCTCACCGGGCAGGGATCAAATGCTTAGCTCTCGCTCATACCTACACAAAGAAAGAGCTTCAAAAAGCAGATCTTGTGTTTAAAGGGTATGAAGAAATGAATTTGAAGAAAATTCTGGCGATGTTTTAGTCCCAATCATACAGTAGAAACATAGACTTTTACTCAACCACAATATTCGTCAAACTCTTAATTACACCTGGAATCGTCTGTATTTTCATCACAATAGACTCTCCTAACGTAGATAAATCCGGAGCTTCCACGAAACACACCAAATCATAAGGCCCTGTGACAATATGTGAGCGTTTTACAAAGGGGAGTTGAAGAATCAACTCACGCGCAGACTTGGCTTTACCATGCTGCACTTCAACAAAAATATAAGCACCGATAGCCATAGCAACCTCCTTATTTCTTGGTCATAAAACTTTCTAATAAATTAATCGGTAGTGGGAATACCACCGTCGTATTTTTCTCAGTCCCAATCTCGGTTAAAGTTTGAAGATATCTCAATTGAATAGCTACAGGTTGTTGAGCAATAACCTGAGCAGCTTCATATAATTTCTGAGAAGCTTGAAACTCCCCTTCCGCATGAATAATCTTTGCCCTTCTTTCTCTTTCAGCTTCAGCTTGTCTAGATATTGCACGAATCATTTCTGGAGGAAGATCTACCTGTTTGACTTCGACTAAAGCAATTTTAATTCCCCATGGATCCGTATGTTTATCCAAAATATTTTGAAGTCTCACATTTAAGTTTTCTCTCTTACTCAAAAGATCATCTAATTCAACTTCACCCAACACAGATCTTAAGGTTGTCTGAGCCAATTGAGATGTGGCATAAAGAAAATTTTCCACATCAATAATGGCACGAATAGGATTCACAACTCTAAAATAAGTGACGGCATTTACTTTTACAGAAACATTGTCTTTGGTCACAATATCCTGAGGAGGAACTTCTAAAGTAATGGTTCTTAAAGAAACACGTACCATGCGATCCAAAGGCCAAAAAACAAAAATCAACCCAGGTCCTTTTGCTTCTCCCAACACCCGACCTAAACGAAAGATAACACCTCTTTCATACTCATTCAAAATTTTGATCACACTCAGCAAATAAAAAACAACAATACCCACAAAAATGATTAAAGGTGACATGAACATATGATAACTCCTTATTTTAGTCCTCTTTGACTTCTTCTACAATTAATTTCAAATCTCTTACTTCTATCACACGAACTTTTCGTCCTTTAGCAATTTCTAATTTAGAAATTGCGTCCCAATACTCTCCTCGAATATGAACTTTCCCTTCAGGAGCAAGTTCAGTATAGACAGTTCCCTCAAGCCCTATCATTGCTTCATTACCTGTTTGAATTTTTTGCCCCATCGAACGAAAAGCCAGTCGAACTAAAAACATTAAAATAAGACCAAAAGGAATCACAACTGATAAAGCGATGGGGAGTGTGATTTTTAAAGAAGGATCAGGGGTATCAATCAAAATTAATATTCCAATAAACATTGCAATAAAGCCCCCAATTCCCAAAACCCCAAAACCTTGAACTTTAATTTCTGCAATGAAAAGACCTATGGCTAAAATAATCAAAAGAGCTCCAACAAAATTAACAGGTAAAAATGAAAAACCAATAAAGGATAAAACAAGAGAAAGGGCACCAATGACTCCTGGCACAATCAGGCCTGGATGGGCAAATTCAAAATAAAGAAGGAGCAGTCCTGTCAAACCTAAAAGCAACGCAAAAGTAGCATCACTGATGGCCAAAAGAACTTTTTGACGAAAGGTTAAGACATGAACTTTCATCGTTTCTAACTTTTCCGGTAAAACCATTTCACTGTCATCAAAACGGTGTATTTTCTTGCCCTGAAGCATTTTCAAAAGTTCATTTTCATCTTTTGCAATAAGATCAACCAATTGATTTTTTAAAGCTTCTTCAGCACTAAAAGACTTACTTTCTGAGATTCCTTTTTCGGCAAGTTCAACATTACGTTTTCTTTTTTCTACAATGCTTTTTAAATAGGCTTTTGCATCATTCTCAGATTTTTCAGTCAAAGTTTTCATGCCACTATTTTCACTCGATACGGGAAAAACTCCTCCAATCGATAAAACAGGATGTGCTGCTCCAGTATTAGTCCCAGGAGCCATACAGGCCAAATCACTGGCTAACAAAATAAAAAAGCCTGCAGAAGCAGCCCTTGCTCCTGAGGGAGCCACATACGCAATGACAGGAATAGAACTGGTCAGCACTTTCTCGATGATCTTTCTCATGGCTAGATCAAAACCACCTGGAGTATTCAACCGAAGAACAATAAAAGGAGCTTTATGACTCTCAGCCTGATCCATGGCTTGAACAACATAATCTGCAAGCACACTGTTGATGGGACCTTCAATGTCAACACGTACAGGCTCGGCAGAAAAGCAGGAATTTTTTAGAAGGAAAAAAGAAAAAATAACAAGAAGCCATAATCGATTCATAAAATAACCCTTTCAAAACTTTGGGCTACCCTAGGGCTGCTCAAAAAGAGTCGTTTTCAAGGCGCATGCAAACGACGGCGGAGGCGTACATTTTCTGGGTACGTCGCACAACGGAGTGAAGCATGCAACACAGAAAACGGCCTTTTTCAGTAGCCCATTATTATCCGCAAACTGCTCCTTGAGCTGAAGACCCCACTAACTTCGCATACTTCGCCATCACCCCTTTGGCATAGTGAGAAGCAGGAGGCGTCCATTTTTTCAAACGAGCTTGAATTTCATTGTCCGATAATTCTACATTTAATTTTCGATTGTCTAAATCAAAAACGATGCTGTCTCCGTCTTGAAGGGCTGCAATCGGGCCTCCAACTGCTGCTTCGGGAGCTACATGCCCCGCCATCAAGCCATGAGTAGCTCCTGAAAAACGCCCATCGGTTAAAAGAGCCACCGATTCACCTAACCCTTCCCCAACCAATGCTGCCGTGACAGCTAGCATTTCGCGCATGCCAGGACCCCCTTTAGGGCCTTCATATCGAATCACCATCACATCGCCTGCTTTTATTTTACGCTGTCCCACAGCTTTAAAAGCATCTTCTTCACAATTAAAAACACGCGCAGGTCCTTTATGAAATTTTCTTTCATGTCCAGCTACTTTCAAAACACAACCTTCAGGGGCAAGATTTCCTTTTAAAATCACAAACCCACCGGTTGGCTTTAAAGGATTTGAAAGAGGTCGAACCACCACCTGATCTTTAGTCTCCTGGGCGCCTTGACATTCTTCATTTATGGTTTTTCCAGTCACCGTCATTTCTTTTTCATGAAGTAATTTTGCATCTGAAAGTCTCTTCCCTATCAAGCGTGTGCCTCCAACTCGATAAAGGTCAGGGGCAACAAAACGACCTCCGGGTTTTAAATCTGCTAAAAGAGGCGTGCGTGAACTAATTTTATCAAAATCATCGATAGACAAAGGAATCCCTAATTCATGTGCAATGGCCAAAAGATGAAGCACCCCATTCGTAGATCCCCCTGTCATAGCGATAGAAGCAATCGCATTTTCAATCGATTTGCGTGTCATAATTTTTGAAGGAGTCAAACCTCTCTTCAAAATATCCATCACGAGTTTTCCTGTTTCAAATGCAGCATCATCTTTTTTAGGATCCATGGCAGGAACGCCTGCGCTCCCCATAGCTGAAATTCCAAGCATTTCCATCGCAATAGCCATGGTATTAGCCGTAAATTGACCTCCACAAGCTCCGGGTCCTGGACAGGCATGATTTTCCAAATCTGCTAATTCTTTAGATGTCATTTTCCCTGCTGCACAAGCCCCTACAGCTTCAAAAACATCCTGAATCGTAACATCTCGATTTTGAAATTGCCCCGGCATAATCGAACCACCATAAAGCATCACAGATGGAAGATTTAATCGAGCTAAAGCCATCACCGTTCCTGGAATGGTTTTATCACAACCCGACAATGCCACCACTGCATCAAAAAGATGGCCTCGTACTACCAGTTCAATAGAATCAGCAATCACTTCACGACTGATCAAAGAGGCTTTCATCCCCTCTGTACCCATGCTGATTCCATCTGAAACAGCAATGGTATTAAATTCAATGGGGGTTCCTCCTGCAGCTCGAATGCCTTCTTTCACTTTTTCTGAGAGTCGGCGCAAATGAAAATTACAAGGCATCACTTCAATCCACGTATTTGCTACTCCAATCAAAGGTTTGCGTAAGTCTTCATCTGTGAAACCAATCGACTTCATCATGGCTCGCGTCGGAGCTCGATCCACACCATCTGTTAGAGCAGAACTACGATGTTTCAAATTTGCTGTCATTTCATCAACTCCAAAATTATATGTTAGAAAAAATTGACTTTTAATATTACCATAAGCAAGATAATGAAAAAAGTGTTCAAAAACATATTCGGCTCACAAATGATAACAACACCTTACAAAATGTTATTTGAGCGTCTTTTTTTGTTTTTTACATCTTTTATAATGATTTCAATAAATCCTGTCTTCCCTGATACTCCTTCAAACAGTTCAGAATATCTTTTAAAAATGATTCAAGACAACGAGAAAGAATTTGAGCAAAATCCTCGTAATGATGAGATCACATGGAAACTTTCAAGAGACTATTCTGATTATTCTGAAACACTTAAAAATGCTCAGGAAAGAAAAGAAGCTCAACAAAAAGCAATTGATTGGGCTAAGAAATCGATTAAATTAAACTCTACTAACTCGAAAGGTCATCTTTATTTAGCTATTTCTTTGGGAAGAAGCGTAGAGCATCAAGGAGCCAAAGAGAAAATCAGACTCTCAAAAGAAATTAAAGCAGAAGCGCAAAAAGCCGTGGAGCTAAACCCCGAAGAATATTTGGCTTGGCATATTCTGGGATGTTGGAATCACGAAATGGCTACATTGAATTGGGTGGAAAGAAAATTTGCAGATCTTTTTTTAGGAGGGCTTCCTAAAGATGCCTCTTTAGAAAAAGCTGTGGAATGTTTTACAAAAGCCATTCAGATTAACCCTAATGTCATCGCGCAACATCTAGAACTAGGTAAAACATATGAAGCGCTTCATCTAAATGAAAAGGCTAGCCTGGAATATGAGACCGTCATTAAACTACCTCTTTACGATGCTGCAGATCCAAAATACAAAGAAGAAGCAAAAAAACTGTTGAAAAAATTGAAGTAAACAACAAGAAACTGATAGAATAGTTCTTAAGAGGAGACCTAATATGACCTTCTGGATTTTTATTGCTGTCCTTGCTTTTATTATCATTACAATCATTTCAATCTATAACAGCTTGGTCAGCCTTCGATTCAAAGTTAAAAATGCCTGGGCTCAAATTGATGTACAGTTAAAACGCCGATTCGATTTGATTCCTAATCTTATCGAAACATGCAAAGGATATTTGAAGCACGAGAGAGAAACACTCGAAAAAGTAGTTCAGGCTAGGAATATGGGAATACAGGCAACAGGCGCACAATCTAAGGCTCAAGCCAATAACATGCTCACAGAAAGTTTAAAATCGCTTTTTGCTGTCGTTGAAAGTTATCCTGATCTTAAAGCCAATCAAAATATGCTTTCGCTGCAAGCAGAGCTTTCCTCAACTGAAAACCAAATTGCAGCTACTCGGGGCTTCTATAATGATTCTGTACAGCAGTACAACACAAAGTTAGAAACTTTTCCTTCAAACTTGATTGCAGGATTTTTCAAATTTAGTCCTGAAGAATTTTTCAGTGCACCAGCTAGTGAGGAAAGACAGGCCCCCAAAGTTAGTTTTTCTTAAAATCATCCTGTTTTTGAGAGGGCTTCTTGAAGAATCGGAGGGAAAGCCGGTCTGGCAAAGTAAAAGCCTTGAGCATACTCAATTCCTAATTTCATCAAAGTCATCGCTTCTTCCCTCTCTTCAACACCTTCAGCAATAATAGTTGCTTTTCGCATTTTGGAAAGCTTTATGAAAGCTTTAACCACATCTTGCTTCACAGAATGTAAATGCACCCCTCTCACAATAGATTGATCAATTTTAATATAATGAGGATCTAAAATTGCAATCGATTCCATGGAAGCATAACCACTTCCTGCATCATCAATTGCAAAGAAATAGCCTTGATCTTTCATCAACTTTACAATTTTCCGAAGTTGCTCAAAATCTTTAACAGCCTTGCGTTCTGTAATTTCAAAAACAAGTCTTCCAGGCTGACAGCCTACTTCACGCAACATTTTCAATATTTCCTCAGGGTTTACCAATAACTCTGAATCAATATTCAAGAAAAGCTTATAATGATTGGGAATAGCACGAGCTGCTTCCATGGCCGAAATTTTTGCAATGCGTTCTGCTTGTAAAAGGAATTTCCCTTTGGACGCAAGATTGAAAATTAGATCGGGATGATTAAAAGGAGAACCTTCCGGACCTCTGGCCAAAGCTTCATAACCTAGAATCATTCCTGTCTTTAAATGAATGATAGGTTGAAACACAGTACTCAAAAGACCTTTATCAATGATTCGCTTTAATTCTGATGTTTTTCGTGGAACTTCAGAAAAACGCTGTTGAGCTGCAAAATCCAAGGCTTCTCGAATACCTCGTGTAATAAGATTACCCGGAGAAAGTTCCTTTAAAGGAGTAATAGAAGACCAACCTAAGAAGAAATCGACTGGATTTCCATGATCAATTTCAGCATAGTCAGCGAAATATTTCGAAAGATTTTCTTGGAGAGTCTCCGCCGTGTCATTTAGAAGTTCTTCTGTCCATTTTAATTTCTTCTCATGAACAAGGAAGATAATAAAATCATCTCTCCACTGACGACAACTCGGGAAAACTCGAACTTCAGATGGGACTCTTGACTCTAATTCAAGAATGGCTTTTGCAGACATTCTAAAAAGATGATCAATCAATTGAGGTCCATGTAAATCTTCTATTTCCCAAAAACGAGACATATCTAGATAAAGAATGCCTATCGGCATGCCATCTGCTAAAGCCTTTTCAACTTTAGAAATTGCCTTTTCTAGTTTTCCTATTTTTTTGAAAGGATCTGCCTCATTTATTTTCTTCATAGATCAGCCCCAGCAAGGTCCATTATAGAACATTTTTGTCTACAAATCTACGAATAGGAATTCTTTTACCAGAAGATTATATTTTAGCGATTGTTGCAACTGCTTGTAAAGCAAGAAGATAACTGTTTTTACCAAAACCTGAAATCTGACCAACAACAGTAGGAGCAATCAGGGACTTGCGCCTGAATTCTTCTCGAGCATGAATATTGGAAAGATGGACTTCAATGGTTGGAATTTTCACGGCAGCAATAGCGTCTGCAATGGCGACACTCGTATGGGTATAGGCGGCAGGATTGATAATCAAAAAATCATATTTCTGCTTCATCAAAGCCCCAATCTTAGAAACGATTTCCCCTTCATGGTCAGATTGAAAGAAATCAATTTCTAATTTTAGATCCTTCGCAGCTTTTTTTAAATCTTCATTGATAGTTTCAAGAGAGGTTCGTCCATAAATTTCAGGCTCCCTCTCTCCTAAAAGAGCTAAATTAGGGCCATGAATGACCATGACTTTTTTCATAGAAATATTCCTTCATCATGTTTCAAGAATTAAAAACAGGAAGGCAAAAAAGCAGCAAACGTTGTTCTTAATTTTGATTTTTAATATTTCTTATTTTGCTGCGTAATGCAAGAGAATCAAAACCTAATTCACGTACTTTTTCATATTCTACCAACGCTTCTTTATAACGTCCAATGCTTTCATAAAATTGAGCTATTTTTTGATGAAATTGAGGGTTGGTAGGATAATTCTCTAAGCTCTTTTTCAAACATTTCTCAATTTCAGCTCTATGATCTTGATGGTAAATATGACTCAAGTACCCATAAAACAAAGCTTCTTGATAAGGGAAAGAGGAATTAAAGGGATCTCGCCTACAAGCCACTTGATAATGCAAACGAGCCTTATCCCAATCCCCCATTTTTTGAGCAATGGAAGCTTTTAAAAAATGAGCATAGCCATTGTGAGGATTTAATTTCAATGAACGGTCTATCATCCCATTTGCAAAAGAATAATTTTTTTGTGCATGGGCCCTCAAAGCTGCTTCCCAAAAACCATCAGATTGATAAGGAATTCTAACCCAAAGAATGATCCCCATTACCAATCCCTGCCCTATCAAAATCGCTAAAATCTTGGACCACGATTTGTTCAAATGAATGGTAAAGACTCTCAATTGCCCACAAGATGTATCCAGCAAGGCTAAAACAGACCAAGCCGTGGTTGTGATTGAAGATTCATACAAATCAAAATCAACCATATTATGAATAAAGAAACCTAAAACAGCCAACCAGACTGAAATTTGAAAAGGTTTTGAAAATGAGTCCTCATCAGACTTATTTTTTAAAATAAATTTCAAACCTTGTATCAAAGGGAAAACCCAAATAATAAAGAAGACAAGTCCTGCAAAAACTCCAAGTTCGGCACTTATTTGAAGAAAACTCTGATGGGCCATACGCGTTTCTTCTGCTCCAGGCCATTTGTATTTTCCGTAAATGGATCCAAATGAACCGGGGCCCACCCCTAACCAAGGAAAATCACGTATCATGGCGCAAGCCGCTTTCCAATAATCCAAACGCACCTGAAAAGAAAGGCCACTTTTGATTCCTAAAACATCCATATGGAATAAAATGCTTCCCAAAATACAAGCTTCTAAAAGCAATCCACTCCAGAAAACAATCTTTCTAAATCGAAAAGGAGAAAATCGAAAAATCAAAATGTAGGAAATCCAGCGTATGAATAAAAAAGTCAGGAATCCACCCTTGGAAAATGTAAAAAAGAATGTTCCTAAATAAAGAAGAGGATACAAAACAGACATCAAAAAAGCTAAACCACTCCAAATAGTTTTTTCAAAGAAAAAGAAAATCAACATACCGAGAAAGCCTGAAGTCAGAATAAGCACTTGATGAAGTTTTTTATTAAAGATCAGCAAAAATCCGAATGCCAAAGGAATAATCACTAAAAGATAACCTGCTAGCGCATTGGGATAAATAAAGGTAGAAAAGATTCTAGAGCTAGTAAGTCTGGCTTTAAATGAGTCTGGAAAATTTTCTAGCTGAAAATGAGATTGAACCCAAGCCCGCGTCTCTTCCAATCCAAAAAATCTCTGATACAAACCAAACAGACTAACTAAGCTTGCACCGATCAGTACTGCAGTTATTATTCTCAACCCTTCACTTTCGTCTGTGCATACTTGAAGCAAAAGGAAATAAGCCAACATCGCAGTAATAATATTAAGAAAAAATTGAATCCCCTCATTCCAATTAATGGAGCATTGCCATGAAATAAAAGCCATTAAAATAAAAACAATATAAAGAAACAAAGAGAAAGAATAACGAAAAATAATTTTCCCAGAAAAAATTGATTTTAAAAACCAGACAAAAATTAAAAACAGAACTCCCACAAAAAAAAGGAAATTGAAAGAAGGATATACCAAGCCCGATTTGAGAGGTCTTAAGATTAAAAAAAGATAGAGCCCCAGAGATAAAAGTAATTTAAGAATTCGATCTGTAACCATTCAGTTTTTAATCCCCAATGTTCATTTAAAGCATTAGCTACTCTCAAACTGACTAACAGATCAATCCATCTTCTTTCTTCCAAAATATTCCAAAAGCCCTACACAAGCAGCAAAAGCAAACGCTTGAAGCAAAATCAAAGAAATCCCTTGTCTACCAACCATTCCCATCAAAAGCGCAGATAGTCCAAAAACGAAAGTAATCAGATAGAGAAACAAAACAGCTCCTTTCTGAGTCATACCCAAAGCCATCAGACGATGTGAAAAATGCTGACGATCTCCCTGAAAAATGGAGCGTCCTTCATAAGTTCTAATCAAAATCACACTGCAAAGATCATAAAGAGGAAGACCTAAAATCAAAACTGGCATAAAAATGGCAAACGAAGATTCTCCCTTGTAATAATAGGTTCCTAAAATAGTGACACTAGACATTAAAAAGCCAATAAAATAGCTGCCTGCATCTCCCATAAAAATTTTTGCTGGATGAAAATTAAAAATGAGAAATCCTAAAATGGAACCCGCGAAAACACAAAGAAAGATACTTACGAAATACTGATTTTCTGAAATAGAAATGC
>JAYRIK010000161.1:0-14165 GCA_041906865.1 Candidatus Auribacterota bacterium | reverse complement strand
GAATCTGTAATAATCGTCGCAATCTCAATGATTTTATCTTTTTCAGGATCGAGCCCTGTCATCTCCATGTCAATCCAAACCATATTATCTTTGCTTTTTAATTGAGACATTCCATACCTTTACTTTCTTTTGTAAAATATTTCTTATGAAGAGCGATATTCTTCCTCATAAATTCGAATAAAAGCCATGAGCAAAGCCACCACAAGAGGTCCTAGTAAAATCCCTGTAGGGCCATAAACCTTAAGTCCTCCTAAAATACCAAAAAAGAGAAAAAGCATGGGAAGCTTCGCTCGATTCCCAATGACCACAGGTCTTAAAAAATTATCGACGATGCTCACCACAAGAAATCCCCAAGCTAATAGAAAAATTGCCTTTCCCATCATCCCTTGAGCCAAATAATAAATTCCGACAGGAAGCCAAACAGCCCCTGCTCCAACTAAGGGGATCAAAGCCGTAAACATCGTCGCAAATCCTAGAACGAAAGGTGAACCCACTTGACCGATCAAAAAACCGATACCCGCGACGGCTCCCTGAGCTGCCGCAACAATAAAAACACCTCGCACGACAGCTGTAACAGTTAAATCCAGTTGATGCGCAATTTGATCTTTGTATCTTTTTTCCATAGGGATAAGCTCTTTGGCCCATTCAAAAAAACTTTTCCCATCTCGAAAAAGAAAGAAAAGAGAGAAAATCATTCCTGCCAAATTAATGATCAATGCAAAAGCATTTTTGGGAAGTTTCTTCCCCACACTGACAATGGCTTGTACCCCTAAGCCTGCCGCCTGTGTCATCATTTTCTGAACATTGACTTGAGAAACATCAACCACACCTTTTAATTTGATTTCCAACCACTCTCTCCACTCATGTCCAGAGCCTTCACGCGTCCATTTCTCTAAAGCATTCCCCACTTCTTTGATATGAGGGAGCAAACCTGTTATTTCATTCAATAAAAGCCAACTAAAAAAAATAAAAGGAATGACAATAGAGACAATGACAAAAAAAGTTGAAATAAAAGCAGCTAAATTTATCCTTTTGACACCCACCCATTTCTGAATCCAAATATGAAGAGGGAAAAAGATAAGTGTTAGAACAATCGCAGCTAAAATTCCTCCAAAAAAGGGAGAAAGGATATGTAAAATTTCATAGAGCAGATAGACAAAAACACCCAAAAAGAAAAAACGAATGAGTTGTTCACGCTGTGCGTTCATTCCTAAACCTTTACATCCCACATTTTTGTAGCATATTCTTCTACCATACGGTGGGTATTAAAAAAACCTGCTGCTGCAATACAACGAATCATCATATCAATCCATTCCGATTTTAGACTGACCGTCCCCTTACGATTGGTTTGATAATATAATGCGATCATTCCATCCAATGCCTCATAGAGGGCCTGAGAATCTTCGTCCATACGAAGATTAAATTCACTGTCCATTTGCCCGCCTTTTGCACGATAGCCAAATATTTTTCCAATTCCAGAATCTTCAGCTTCCGCGACCCACCCGTCAAAGGTACTCAACTGAACCACCCCATTCAAAATGGCTTTCATCCCGCTGGTACCCGAAGCTTCAAAAGGAGGCAAAGGATTGTTAAGCCAAACATCCACAGAACTCGTCAGCAATTTTCCAAAATAGCTATCGTAATTCTCAAGCATAATCACTTTTAAATCATCATAACGCATGTTGAGCTCATCAATTCTTGAAAGCATGTCACTGATAATACCCATTCCCACATTGTCATTAGGGTGAGCTTTACCTGCAATCAAGATCTGAATAGGGCCTCTTTTTTTAGCAATTTCTAAAAGTTTGTCCACATGTTGCAACAAAAGACTGGGTCGCTTGTAACTTGCAATTCTCCGGGCCCAAGCAATGGTAAAAACATTCTTTCCCATTTTCCAAGAAGAGAGCAGATGACATAGTTTTTCTTTATTTTCCTGATGGGCCTTCCAAAGACCTTCTCGAAAAGACTCATCGTGAAGTAATTTTTCTACCTTTTTCAGACAAGTAGGGTCTTTTCTCCAAAGACCAATCTTGCCATGAAATTCATCTAAAAGTTTTGCAATAGATTCAGAAACCCATGTTAGATGATGAACCCCATTGGTAATGGCTTGCAATTTATCCTTAAAACTAGGGAATTGAAGTCGTGTCACTTCTCCATGAAGTTGAGAAACCGCATTAATCCTTGAAGTCGCATTCATCGCCAAATGCGTCAGATTAATCATTTCAGGTTGATGAGGATCAAGTCCCATCGCTCGAATCAGATTCATTTTATCTTCGGGCAAAATTTCTTCCGCCAAATGAAGCGAGAATCGATCATGGCCTGCCGCAACAGGGGTATGACACGTATAACCAAATTTCTTTTGTAAACCCTCTCTTTGATTGTCATTCAAGCTGCATGCTTTTTCAATATAAGCAAAAGCCGCATGACCTTCATTCAAATGATACCAATCAATGGAGTAACCTAATTCATCAAGGGCGAGAATACCTCCCATGCCCAAAATAGTTCTCTGTAAAAATTTCCACCACTCGCTGTCACTTCGATACAGTCGATGGGTTAATTTTCGAATTTCCTCAGAATTTTCAGGCAGATTAGAATCTAAAAGAACCAGAGGGACAACATGCTTTTCATCATGGCTATAAACATAATATTTCCAAAGCTTCAAATGAATGGTATCGCTTTTAAGCTGAATCTTAATGCGATTTTTCAGAGGAACAAGTCCCGGAAAATAATTGGGATCCCAAAGCATGGCCATAGGCACCTGTCCATCATGAAACAAAAATTTTTGTTCAAAATAACCCTCATGCCAAAGAATTCCAATCCCTACCAGTGAAACACCCAGATCAACAGAACTTTTTAAAGTATCCCCCGCTAAAACACCTAACCCTCCACTATAGATAGGCAAATCCGGCGGCCTTTCAATATGAAGACCATGAAAATAATCCATCGCACGCATATTTGAAAACACTTCGTGGTCATAATGCATGTTTTTAGGATTCACCGATTTTACAGCTTTGAAGGGATGATAAATATTGGGGGCAAGACCATATTCCATAGAAAAATAAGCAATAGATCGAACTTCCGACGAAAGCAAAGACTCTTCTGCTTTTTTGAGCACACTCATCGGACGACCAAAAAATGATTTCTCATCAATATCATCTTCGTATCGCTCTTCCCAATTTTCAATTTGGGAAATCCACTTACTTTGAGGCATAAGATTTAAACCTTTCTTAAACTGATTTTACCTTAAAAAACAAAATTATATTTAGAAGGGGAAATGTCTAAGCAGAAACTTCAACTCCTTCTTCGACCGTAAACCCCATCGATTGAATCATGGATCGGGCTTCTTCTACCTGTTGCCCCGGCGTTGTTAAATATCCTTCAATAAAAATAGAATTCGCTGGGTAAATCGCAAATCTTTGCATTTCTTTTAAATTAAATTCACGTCCACCTGCGGCTCGAATTTCTTTTGTGGGATTCAAAAAACGAAAAAGACTTAAAATCAAAAGTCCTCTTGTTGCATCAACGCTCTTAGACTTTTGAAGCGGTGTTCCATCTATTGGATGGAGAAAATTAATCGGAATAGAATCAATATCCATTTTTTGAGTCGTAAACGCTAAATCTAAAATATCTTCGTCTGTTTCCCCCATTCCCACAATTCCTCCGGAACAAGTCGACATACCTGCTTCTTTAACCGCCTGAATGGTTTTAATTCTATCTTCATACGTGTGCGTTTTACAAATTTCAGGATAAAAACGCTCGCTGGTATTCAGATTATGATTCACCCATCCTACTCCTGCTTCTTTTAATTGCTTAGCCTTAGGATAATCCATGAGACCCAAAGAACAACATATTTCTAAATCAGAGTATTTTTTCTTAACTTCTTTGACAACGTCGCACAAATGATCAATGTCTTTCTCACTAGGACCGCGTCCACTGGTCACCATACAAAATCTTTTAGAACCCGAAGTGACTGCCTTGTCTGCAGCTTTCAACAACTGACTTTTTGACATCATTCTATATTTTTCAATCGGAGCCTCAGAAATTACCGATTGAGAGCAATAATTACAATCTTCTGGACACAAGCCACTGCGCGTATTTTGAAGCATGCAAAGTTTAACCTTACGCCCATGAAAATACTCTCTCACTAAAAGAACCGCATCTAAAACTTGGGGTAAATCTTCTGAAGGAGCCTGAAGAATACTTTTAGCCTCTTCTCGACTCAGACTTTGTCCTTCTAAAACCTTCTTCGAAAATGCTGTGTAATCCATATCAACTCCAATATTTTTATCCCAAGAGTTTAGCGTAAAACCTAAAAAAATGCCTCCGAATTCTTTTACATGGCGTACCGTACTTCATACATGAAAACTCCAAGAAGAAAAATAGGCAAGAGCATAAACATGATGTAGACTATACTTGACAGATGGAAAAATGATCGATGAATACATCCAACTTAAAACTAGCTCTTATTCTTCAAACCCACTCTTATGAAAAGTGGCATTTGGCAGGTACTTTGGCAGCTACTACAGTAGCAGCAGGTGGAGAAGCGCATCTTTTCCTTGCTCAAGAAGCCTTACTAAAATACCTCGATGAGAGCATGGATGAAGCCTTACCTTCTTTTCAATCTCAAGATCTCAATGAAAAATATATTCATTTTCTTGAAAACGGGAAAATTCCAAAACCTAGCGGTATCCTTAAAAAAGCAAAAGAATTAGGAAATATCAAAATTTATGGCTGTTCAGAATCTGTCAAACTTTTCCATTTAGAATCAAAGCTGACGCAAAAACTGGATGCTATTCTTGGGTATACCACTTTCTTAGATATTGCCAGTGATGCCAAATTAATCGTGATTTAAACAAAATTATAACTCTCTAAAAAAAGATCCCACTTGTTCTAAACTTTCCAATACCAAATCTGCTTCGGATAAATATTTTTTAGAAAGTGAAGTTTCCACAGCAATGCATGTCACGCCAGCTGCTTTGGCGGAGCGAATTCCATAAGGGGCATTTTCAATCACAAGGGCTTCAAAAGGTTCTATCTTCAAACCTTTTAAGGCGGTGAGATAAGGTTCGGGATGAGGTTTACCATGAAGGACCGAATCTCCTGTCACAATCACTTTAAAAAAGCTTAAAAAATCTTCTGTCATCATGGCTTTTACTTCTGCTAAAAAAGAACCTGTCACAAGCGCTAATAAATAATTTTGATGATAAAGAGATTTGACAATTTCAGAAGCTCCTGGGAAAAACTGAGCTTTGGGGTATCCTTTAAAAATTTTTTCTTTATGTTTAATTAAATCTTGAATGGTGTCTGGATGTGGTTTTTGACCCGCCTTGCTCAATAGGTCGTTTGCAGTGTTAGCGCCTTTTTCACCTTCACGAAGATAAATTTCTTCACTAGAAACTTCTAGTCCATACGCTGCAATGGCCTCTCGCCAGGCTGCATCATGATATTTCATGGTATCGACTAAAACACCATCCAAGTCGAATAAAATGGCTTTTAAAGGAGTTGAAGCAAATTGAGATTTGAGAGAAAATTTTTTGGATTTCATAATTTCTCATGCCTCTGGAAGAACCGCCACACGGGTTTTCCAGAAAATGAGCAAACCCCAACCAATCGCAGCCCAAGAAAGCTCACGAATCCTTCGAATTAAACTGACTGAAACCCCCAAAGCAGAATTAAAACCTAAAAGGGTAAAGATAAAAAAACTACCCCCTTCTTGAGTCCCAATATTGGCAGGAACAATAAAAGCTAAGCCTCGAATCATTTGATGCAAGGTTTCAATAATAAGAGCATCTTGAAAATTAAAAGGAATGTGTAAAAAATATAGAATTAAATAAATTTCTAAAACTCCAGCCCACCAACCTAGAAAATGGAAGAAAAAAGAAAGCATAAATCGTTTCTTGTCTTTGCCATAAAAATGAGCAATATGTAACTCTAATTCATGAATGCGATGCATGATTTTTGAAAAGAAACTCTTTCCTACATTTAAATGCATCAATCCTTTTGCAATTCCTGAAAAAAGTCCTTTGTCTTGAAAAAATAAAAAGAGTAGAACGAGTACCGTCAATAAAACAAGAACGAGAATCAATGCCAGACGCAAATGAAAAGGAATAGGGAAATTGACAAATGCAAAAATGAGGCCTATCACAATAAAAAGGATCTCAGACAATGTCATGGTTGTTTTAGCAACGACCAAAGAAGCTAAACTTTCTGGAGTTGAAAGCCCATCTCGCTTCAAAAGTGATGCCTTCACAGGTTCACCCCCCATATACCCTGTCGGAGTCGTGTTGTTAACCGCTTCTCCAGCAACACGAACCCAATAAAGCCTCCAAAAACTAACAGGACAAACATTTGTCTTAAATGAAAATTTCCAACCTAAAGTATCCAGGGCATAAACAAGGGCATACACTAAGAAGAGAATTAAAAATTTCCAGTGAAGCATATGAAATTGCATCGCAATGGTAGACCAACCCACCCGATGAATCAGATAAATAAATATTCCCAGCCCAATGCTAAGTAAAAGAGATTGTTTGATCTTCATCTATTCCTATTCAGCTTACCAGTTATCCCACTGGGGCTTCTTCCATTTTTAAAACAAGAACCAACATCCAAAAAATATGTATGCCGATGGCCGCAAGATAAACAAAAGGCTTAAAAAGTCCCACAAGAGCAATGAATAAAATCATTAAAGAAAAATCGCCAGCTTTGAAATAGTGCCAGAATCGAATTTCTTTTTCCACTTGAGGATAAGGAATATAAACATAGTCCTCTTTTTCCTTTTCCTTGAGAACTCTTTTAAACATAAAAATTACAAATGTGATTACAATGCCAAAGCTTGCTGTCCCTCCCCAATAGAAAATATTTGGGCTCATTCCCTGTTTGAAAAGTCCCCAAGCAATCGCAGGAAATAAAAGAATATGAAGAAGTCCATCTACACCTATGTCCAACCAGCTCCCCCATGGACTTGATAAACCCTTGGCTCGAGCTACCTCCCCGTCACAATTATCCAGGATGTATGTAACTTGAAAAAGAAAGGCCCCGATCACATCTAAAGTATACGACCCTTGTATAAAAGAAGAAAGAGCCAAAAGTCCTGAAAAAAGACTCATAAAAGTAATTTGATTAGGAGTTAGGGAAGTTTTTAACAAAAGTTTTGTTAAAAAACCCGATAATCTTCGATTGATTGGGATCATTCGTCTAGAATTTTCCAAGCGATCGATTTTAGGCAAAATGATTTTAAGCGCTTTCTTAAGATCTTCTTCAAAATCTATCTCTGTCCAGGGCAAATCTCCCACTGTTTCATACCCTGCTTTCTCCTCTTTCAACCATTCATCAAAAAGCTCTTCATATTCACAAGACACGCGACCTTGCTTGTAAAATTCATCTAATTTTTTCTTCAAAGAAGGAAGGCTCTCTTTTGATACTTTCAAAAAACCCACCCCTTCACCCACTTTGTCGTAAGAGTCCTCTAATTTTCTTGCGATGGTTAAAACTTGCTCCCCTCGAACGCCTAATTTCATTTCTTCCCCACTATCAACGAAGCGATCATCGAGAAGAAAACAATTTGGATCCTTTGATTGGACCATACGCTCCAACGCCTGAATAGGGAAAAGAACATCTGCATCCATAATCAAAAAATCATCGGATTCTAAAATATCTCGAGCTACCCACAAAGAAAGGATGCTTCCTTCTCGGTAGCGATCATTGAGAAGATAATGGAGATTAAGATCTTCAAATGTCGATCCTAATTTATTTTGAATTTTTTCTTTAAGATGCCCTACAACAAAATAGACGTCTTGAACTCCTATTTTTTTTAGACAGAGAAGCATTCTCTCCGCCAAAGTTAGGCCTCCTATTTCCATCATGCATTTGGGTGCATAATCTGTATAGGGAGATAATCTTTTACCAATACCTGCAGCAAAAATGAGAGCTTTCATATAAAAAGTGTCCTAGTTATGCGCCGTGCATAAAAAATAAAATCTTTATACCTTCAGTAATTTCCCTAAACACTTCAAAAATCTATGTATATCTGTCATTCGTAAATCACCCATATTCGCTACACGGAAAATCTGATTTTGCAAGGAGCCTTGTCCTGCATAAATCACAAAGCCTTCTTTTTTAAGCTCATCATGCAAGAAGGGATAAGTGATACCTTGTGGTAATTTCAAAGCCGTCAATGTGTTAGAGTGATACTTTAAATCAATAAAATATTCTAATCCTAATTTTCTGAATCCTTCTCGAAACTTTTCAGAATAGTTTTGATATCGTCTAATTCTTGCCTTCACCGTTTCTTTTAAAAGTTCTTCCAGAGCCACATCTAAAGCATAAAAAGTCTGAATCGCCGGAGTAAAGGGAACGCCTCCATTTTCCTGCTCTTTCCAATATGTGTTTAAATCTAAATAAAGAGATCGACGCGGAAACAACTTTATTTTCTCGAGTTCGTCTTTTTTGATAAGAACAAACGAAACACCCGGCAAGCCTTGAATACATTTATTAGCTGTTCCTGCACATAGAGAAACTTTCACCTTTTTAAAATCAAATATTTCACCTCCAAGTCCACTGATAGAATCTAAAATCAGACGGCGACCTTCTATCCCTTTTAACTTTGCTATTTTGTGAATGGGATTGAGCATTCCAGTAGAAGTTTCATGGTGCACCATGGCGACTGTATCAATACTTGAATCTGCCAAGAGAACATCATTTATTTTCTCAAGAGGAAGAGCAGTTCCCAGGGAAACTCTTAGTACTTCTTTGGGAAAACCATAAAAAGAAACAATAGAATCAATGCGATCTCCATAAACTCCGTTAGATAAAACCAAAACCTTTTTCTGAGGATCGAGGCCAGAAACTAAAGTTGCTTCCAAAGCCACCGTTCCAGAGCCCGTGAGAAAAATAGCGGTATAATCCTTCTCGATTCCAAAAGCTTTTAATAAATTCTTTCGAACTTTGATTAAAAGATCAGAAAATTCTTTTTCGCGATGGCATAAATCTCCCCGTAACAAGGCTTTTTTGACCTCCAGAGAAGTATTGACGGGACCCGGGTTGAGTAAAATCATTGAAGACTGTAAAGCCTTTTTCATTGAGGGACTTTCGAACAGCTAGAAGCAATAGCAAGTTTAAATCTTTCTGTAATTTCTTCAGGAGTCCATGTTACCCTTTTACAAGATTCACCATCACTGGATTCAACTTTGATTAATAAAAAGGAAGGACCTTCACTTTCCAAAACTTTTTTTAATTTAGCTTCTAATGGCTCATTCCAATTCACTTTTTCTACAAAGGCATATCCACAGTCTAAAGCTACTTTCTCTAAGGGAATAAATTTTGAAAGAGTAGGCTGCTCTCCTGTTGAACCATAAGCTTCATTATCAAAAACAATGTGAATAAAGTTTTTGGGCTTTAGACTCCCAATCATCGCGAGTGTCCCCATTCCCATCAAGACACTCCCATCGCCGTCATAAACAACCACATATCGCTCTGGGTGAGATAAGGCAACCCCTAAAGCAATGGCTGGAGCCAAACTCATAGAACCAATCATATAGAAGTTTTCAACACGATCTTGAGCAGAAAAAGATTCTCGGCAGATGTGTCCATTCGCATGGATCACAAGCTCATCTTTCAAAAGGCTAGAAATATATTGAATAGCTTCGATACGTTTCATAAATTTTAATGATTCGCTCCGCCTAAAATCCCTTTTCTCATTAAAAGCGCTGCTGGAACTTTTTTCTCTTCCATTTGCTTCACACAAAAAGCCAAATCAGTTTCTAAACTCTCCGCGGTCGGAATACGATAAGGGATTTTTACTGTATCTAAAAGTTGTGGTGTTATCTCTCCCATCACCCAATGTTCAGGGGCATCTTTAATCTGATATCCACGAAGACTGATCATCAACAAGGTGGGGATTTTGTAAATGAGACTAAGTGAGGTTAAAGCATTGTAGGAAAGCCCCAGTCCCGAATTTTGCATTAAAACAACTGGTCTTTTCCCTCCTAACCACGCACCGACAGCTACACCCACAGCCGCATCTTCTCTAATGGCCGGTAAATAGGATTCATGCGAACTAATGCATTCAATGATATCTTCTAGAAAACTACAGGGGACCCCAGTGAAAAAGTTAAACCCTTGGATTTTAAGTAATTTCCAAAAAGTATGAGCAAGCTTTGTACACGATGACACCTCGGTCTGCATAAGTGTTCCTGGTTAACAGTTAACTGTTTACAGTAAACCGTACACTGTTCACCGTAAACCATCTTTATTTTATATGCGCCCAAGCATGTTGATAATCTTCAAAGGTATCAATTTCCATCCAACCCTTATAAGTATCAACAGCTTTGACCGGATGACCTTGATCAA
Organism: Candidatus Auribacterota bacterium; assembly: GCA_041906865.1. Lineage (GTDB taxonomy): Bacteria > Auribacterota > JACPWU01 > JACPWU01 > JACPWU01 > CAZXEQ01. The sequence goes on along the minus strand of JAYRIK010000161.1, from coordinate 3,818 downwards.
TCAATTCCTGAATCATATCTGTCAAAGAGGCCATGGCCAAAGTAGGAGATTCATGAAAAGGTTTGGGATTTAATTGATTTAAACGTTCATATTCGCTACAAAAAATTTCTGATCCTTTTGGAGAAAGCATCGCAATACCGATAAATTCCCCATGTACATGCGTTCGATCTAAATTTTGTCCGATCTTTAAAATAGCGTGATTGGCTCCCATAGGAATATATCGATAAGTCGTTTGTGGAGGCTCTTTCATAATCACCAGTTCTTGCTCAAGGCCCTGAGGAATTTGATCCTGACTATGCGCATCTCTCCAAGCCTGATCAACTAAAATAGAAATATCTGCAGGAGACTGAAGCAACTTTTCTAAAAGACTCCGATCAAAAAGGACATCTCCATAAAGAAGAATCACTCGATCTTTAATTTCAGATTGAGCACAAAAGAAGGAAGAAAGAATATAACTTTCTTTATAACGGGTATTTTCATAATAACGTACATTCGGCAACTGAACGGCTTCAGCCTTATATCCCCGTACCACAACAATGTCTTTGATATTACAAGAATTCAAAACCTCGATTTGTCTTTCTAAAATGGTCTTACCTTTAATATCCAACATGCTTTTGGGTTTATCTTCAATCAAAGGAAGCAAATGTTTTTCAAATCCTGCACTGACAATAATTGCTTTGATTTTTTCTCCTCCAACAGGCAAAAACTGATCTTCAGCTTCTTTCAATTGATCAACACCCACTAACTCATAGACTTGCTCTAACGAAACAATCTTATCTCGAATGGATTTGGCACAACCCCCCGTTTTAAGATCTTGGAGGGTTTCACGCATGGCTTTGATGGAGGCTCGAATCGGATGATTTGCAAAAATAATAATTTTAAAACCCGCTTTCTCTAATTCTTGAGCTGGCGTGTCATCAAAAATGGTTGGAACAACCACTAAAGGGATTTTTTGATCCCAGCGTCTGGCAAACTCTTTGACTTCATCGGCAGACTTGGATTTGGAATGAATAAGGACCGCGTCTGCTCCGGCTTCTGCAAAAGCACGACCTCGCTTAAGAGCTTCTTCCATCCCCCAACCTGCAATCAAAGCCTCGGTTCTCGCAATCAAAAGAAAATCAGGATTTCTTTGAGTCGACTTTCCAGCTCGAATCCTTCCCTGCATTTCCTCAACAGGAACAAGCTCTCTTTGAAAACCAGGGTAGAAACTACATCGTTTAGGAAAAATATTATCTTCAATACAAATCCCAGCAATCCCCGCTGCTTCATATTCCGAAACGGTTCGCATCACATTCACCGCATTGCCGTAACCATTATCACAATCTGCAATCACAGGAAGAGAACTGGCTCGATCAATGTTTTGAGCAATCTCCAAGTTCTCTGTCATCGTCATGTAATTGGCATCAGGGAGACATTTTTGAGCTGCGGAAATACCAAATCCCCCTGCCCAAATGGCATCGAAACCTGCTTCTTCAATTAATTTAGCGCTCATAGCATCATGAGCTCCAACTGCAAGAATTGATTTTGAATGATTGAGAAGCGCTTTTAATTTTCGAGATTTTTCGTACATGAAGTAACAATCCTATTAAACGATGAATCCAAATTTTAATAAAAAACCCCGGCTCTTCTAACCGTAGAAAAGCCAGGGCTTTTATAAATCAACTTATACCTTTTGTTTCAGTGTGCTCAAGACTTCTTCATAATTAGGTTCATGAGTCACTTCTTTAACAATCTGAATATATGAGATTTTGTCATTCGCATCTACGATGACAATCGCTCGGGTTAAAAGGCGAAGCTCTTTGATCAAAAGACCATAGGCCTGACCAAAGGAAAGATCGCGATGATCTGAAAGAAACTTGATTCGATCAGCCTTTGCTACACCACACCAACGAGCTTGAGCAAATGGCAAATCACAACTAACAGTATAAACTTGAATATTGGAAGGGAAATTGGCTGCTTCCTGATTGAAACGTTTGGTTTGAATATCGCAAACGGGGGTATCCAATGAAGGAACCACATTGAAAAGACGTGTTTTCCCTTTGGAGCTAGCTAAGGTAACTGCTGAAAGATCATTGGCTAACAATTGAAACTCAGGTGCTTTATCTCCTGCTTTGAGCTCTGGACCTACAAGCGTCAGAGGGCCCCCTTTAAAAGTCACTGCTGCTTTTCGTTCTTGAGACATACCATCCTCCTGTTAAATTTTTCCATCTTTAAGGCAGAAAATCTATCACATTAAGGACCGTTCCATCAAGGGAAATTGAAGAGATACAGGTCTTATGTCTTGAATGCGATTTTTCCGTGACAAACCCCTTGCAAATGTGGTTAAATCCGAAAAGTACTTACAAGAATATCTATATGAACATCAAAGAAGGAGTCGCGCTTTATGAATCCAGCAATTGAAAACAATTTAAGTTCTGATGTTGAGATCAAAGGAACACTTAAATCTAGTAATGCGTTAAAATTTGACGGGAAAATCGAAGGGCAAGTAATCTCTGAAGGACGCTTTACATTAGGTTCTTCAGGAGAAGTTAAAGGAGATATTCAAGCCCAACACGTCATCATACAAGGGAAAATTACCGGCAACATCTCTGCTTCTGACAAAGTTGAACTTAAAAACAATGCTCAACTTCAAGGCGATATCAAAGCTGCACGTTTGGTGATTGAGGAAGGCGTTTCATTTTCTGGCCGTTCCGAAATCAATCCTGATGGAAAGAAAATGAGCGACGTCGTTTCCAAACTTGGGAAAAATGCAACTCATAGTGAGCTTGTAGAAAAGAGATAACTCCGAATTAAGAGTTTTGGGCTAAGGGCTAAGTAAAAAAATCATCAGACTTAGTCCTTAACTCTTCTTTCAGGACACATGAAAACAGCCCCTGAATCAAAACCCCGATCGAAGAAAGTGATCGGGAAAACGGTTTCTCTTATTTGCCCTGGATGCGAGCATGAGCAACAAACGCGCCCAGACAGTATCTCTGCCTACTGCGAAAACTGCCGCAACCCCATCGATATTCAACAAGCTCTACATCCTAAAGTTAAAACAGCAAAAACCGCTGATAAAACAGTTTCTCTCACCTGTCCAGCTTGTGAAAATGTTCAGGATGTACGACCTGACGGGGTTTCTATTTTTTGCAAAAAATGTCATACCTCCATTGACATTCAAGAAGTTTTACATCCTAAGGTCAAAGCAAAAAAAACTCTTAAAAAAACAGTTCCTCTGATTTGTCCTTCTTGCCAACACGAGCAATCGGTTCAACCAGACGGAGTCTCTATCTTTTGCAAAAGTTGTCATAACTCGATAGATATACAAGAAATTCTGCATCCTAAAACCAAAACACGCAAAACTCTTAAAAATACCATTCCCCTCATCTGTCCCTCTTGCCAGCATGAGCAGCCCGTTCAACCCGATGGCGTTTCTATTTTCTGCAAAAAATGTCATGAGGCCATTGATATACAAAAGGTTTTACATCCCACTGCGAAAACGGAAGAAAAAGCAGTTGAAGGAAGAACCATCTCCTGTTTCAAATGTCATGTAGAATTGACACCGGCTAGTAAAGCTCAATCTGTGTTATGCAAAAAATGTGGTTATCGAAATGATCTTCAAGATTATCATGTCAAATCCATGCTTAGCCGCGATCTTGAAACACATGGTATTCTGGAAGTAGCCCATGGGGGAACTGTTCTTAATTCTACAGTGAAGGTCAAAGAAGCCATCATTGCAGGAAAATTTATTGGCAAACTCATATCTCCTCTGGTGACATTAAAATCAGGAACTCAATTTGAAGGCGGTATCAGAGCTGACCGATTAACTCTAGAATCAG
>JAYRIK010000160.1:0-1536 GCA_041906865.1 Candidatus Auribacterota bacterium | reverse complement strand
TGGTTGGGCATGCATGAAAGTACATTTTATGGCCAATTAAAAGAAGGCTGGGACACCAAGTTCAACAACAATCCTCCATTAAGCTTAATCGTCTGTGGATCTGTTTCCACTTGGATTGAAAAAAACAGTGTTGCAAATACTGGCTATGAAGGAAGAATTTCTCTTGATATGCTTTTAGAAGAGCTCTCTTTACCAGAGATAAATGCCTTTTTTCGAAATGATCAAAGAATGGGGCCATTAGAAAAAATGTGGCTTCTCTCAATTACAGGAGGGGTTCCCATGTATCTCGAAGAAGCCATTTTCTTTGAAAATCATTTCACACATCTCGTTCATAAATGTTTCACAAGAAACGAATTTTTTTACAACGAATTTGCAAAGATTTTTTCAGAAATATTTATGAAAAGATCCAAAACGCTTGAACGTATCGTACGCATATGTCTTGAAAAAAAACTATCTCCTGTCGAAATCGCTCACGAACTAAAGCAAGAGCAAAGTCAAGATCTCACTGAAAATTTAAAAATTCTCGAATTGGCAGGATTTATTTCACGTGACTATTTTTTTAAGCCTAACGGAGAAACATCAAAGCTTAGCCAAATTCGTGTAAAAGATAATTATTTGCGATTTTATCTCAAATATATTGAGCCATTAAAAATTAGAATTGAAAAAGGTGGCAAGCGAATTAATAGTTTTTCTGAGCTAAAAGGATATGAGGCTATGCTTGGCTATCAATTTGAAAACCTTATTTTGGCCAATCGTACGCTTTTATATCCATTTCTAAACTTACGTGACAATGATATTATATCAGCAGCACCTTTTTTTCAAAAGAAAAATAAAAGCAATCGAGGGTCTTGCCAGATAGACCTTTTAATTCACAGTTCACCAGATGTTTTTTATTTGTGTGAGTTTAAATGCCAAAAGAAAATAGAAAAATCAATCATCAAAGAAGTTAAGGCAAAATTCGATAAAATAAAGTGGCCAAGACGATCTTCCCTAAGAGCCGTGCTAATTTATCTTGGAGAAATTCATCCTAATAATGAATCTGAAATAAAAGATTATTTCTATCAAATTATCTCATTTGAAGAGTTGCTCAAAGAAAAAAGTTTTTAGACAAATTTGTGGTCAAGTGGGATTGCTGACTCTCATTCAGACTAAGCTTCACACAATCACTCTTTTAAGCCTCCCCCCAACTCGCCGCTTGACTACACTCCCAAAAAAGCGTTAAAATTGGGAGTATAGTCCGATGAAAGCAGCAGCATCTAATCATATGTCAGTAGATAGATCAGAAAAGCAAAGCAAAATCACCACGATGATACTATAGAAAATAAACAAAAGGTTGAGTCCACCCGGGTCCCTCAGGCAGGACTGTACTTTTGTCTGGTTGAACTTCCGCTTTTGTATTTCCTCGTATAGACGGCACCCTTGTCAACTTGATTTTGTATCCTTGGATTTAACAAAAGTGAGATTTTGACCTTGGACTTACATCCTCGTATACGCGTGCTGGTTACCGCAAAAAGATCTGTCCGTACTGGGGTTACC